>CACYEU010000213.1 GCA_902773445.1 uncultured Lachnospiraceae bacterium
GTCACGGCGCCGTCCTTATAACCGTTCAGGATCCCGGTAAACGTCTTCTTACCGTCCAGCGCCTGATACAGACCGATATCGATCATTTCATCCATATGGCGCTTAAAATCCGCTTCCGTCTTCAGCGGTCTGTCCAGCCCCGGTGAGCTGACGACGAAAAGATCGACGTCCTTCATCATGCCGGCCTCCTCGAGGATCGGATCGATCGTCTTGCTGACGACCTCACACTCATCGATTCTGATACCGCCCCGCTTATCGATCAGAATGCTTAAGACTTCCTGATCGTTGTCGCGCGACTGCACAATGTCGACAAGTTCGGCTCCCGCCTCCTCGATCGGTCCCCGGATCAGGCCTGCTGCCTTTTCCCTGAACTCTGATTTCTTTGACATAGTACTTACCTCAAACCGTAAAAGAAGAGTGGGCTTTGTCAAGTCCACTCTCCTCGCGCTACAATTCTTACCTTGTGCACTTTAACATATTTTTCGCGTAAATGCAAGCATTTTACATATTTTTCGCAAGATTATAAGCCTCTTCAAGCTTTGCATCTGAAATATTGTCGTCGCCGTTTACTGTCACGACCCCGGCGCATTCCCACTGCATATAATTTGCCATGTCTTCACACTGCTTTACGGCGGCGCCGTAGACGCCTTCGGAAGCCGAGCAGAGGATCAGACCGTACTTTCTGATGTTATCGATCGTTCCGGCCGCATAGAAGCGCTGGATCGCATCTTCGATCTGCGCGGTCATTGTGAAATAGTAGATCGGGCTGACAAACACGATTGCCTCAGCGGTGCTCAGATCCGGCCAGATCTGCTGCATATCGTCCTTCTGGATGCACTGTCCGTTACCCTTTGTATGGCAGTACTCGCATGCCTTGCATCCGCCGATCGTCATCCGTCCGACATCGCAGGTGACCACATCGTGACCGGCATCCTTCGCTCCGTCGACAAACGCTGCCGTCATCTTGGCCGTCTTTCCGTTCTTCCGCGGGCTGCCGCTCAATACAAGAATCTTCATAACATTCCCTCCGTCATTGTTCATGATTCACTTGATTACTGTCTTTAACATACTATGATACACGCATATTTTCAAGGTGACATATCTTTATGAAAATGGTATAATGTCAGCGTCGAAAATGACTGTCAATCAATGATGACGAATATAAGGAGGTAATTATTATGGTATGCCCATTTTGCGGAGCAATGATACAGGACGATGCGTTATTCTGCACAAACTGCGGACAGAAACTTCCTGAAATGGCCGCGGCGCCCGCTCCGGCACCTGAACCGGTACCCGAAGCCGTTGTTCCTGCACCGGCTGCAGAACCGGCGCCCGATGTTGTTGTACCGGCCGATGAAGACGACGCCATGATCGGTCAGATCAGCACATTCCTCGCCGGCAAGCGTGAACATCTTGCGACGGTCCTCAAGGACAACCAGTCGCTGAGCGCAGCCTATCAGAACCTCGATACAAGACTCAGTTCGATCCAGTCCGACAACATGAATCTGTCAAGCAAATTTGCCGGCCTTGAAAAGCAGATCGAAGACAAAGACAAAGAGATTGCATCTCTTAAAGAAGAACTGGATAAAGCAAAGCAGACGATCGACGAACTGACAAAGAAAGTTGAAGCCGCAGAGGCAGCAGCTGCAGAACCGGCTCCGGCACCTGTCGCTGAAGAGCCCGCTCCTGCCTTTGAGGAACCGGCACCGGCTGCTCCGGAGCCTGTCCTGGAAGTACCGGAAGCACCCGAAGAACCGCCCATCCCGGAACCTGAACTTGAGGTTCCTGACAATGAGGCGGATCTGATCGATGAGCCGACTCAGTCACCGGTGATCGGCGCCTATGACATGCCGTCCGATACACAGGAACAGAAATACGTTCCACCGGTCGCGCCGTCTGTCCAGATCTGTCCGACCTGCGGCGCAGCGATGCCGCCCGAGAACAAATTCTGCACAAACTGCGGTACAAGGCTGAAGTAATAACAGAACGAATACACAAGAAAAAGGGAATCTGCTCAATGCAGATTCCCTTTTTCTATGGGCGCGACGGGGCTCGAACCCGTGACCTCCCGCGTGTGAGGCGGACGCTCTCCCGGCTGAGCTACGCTCCCATGCTCACCTGAGCGACATTTATCGTAACACAACTGAAACGAAAATTCAAACCGTTGCAACATATCCGTTCGCGGAGTACAATAACAATCAGCAAGATGCCCGGTTTGCGGCATCTCAATTTTACTATACTGAAAGGAAAGATTAACAATGAGTCAGGAATGCAATCACGACTGCAGCAATTGTCAGGTGGACTGCGACAGCAGACAGGATAACGGAATCGTCACTGCGCCTCTTCATGAAAAAGCCAGTGTGCGCCACGTGATCGGCGTTGTCAGCGGAAAAGGAGGCGTCGGCAAATCGATGACGGCTTCACTGCTTGCGACACTGCTCAGACGCAACGGGAGCAACGTCGCGATCCTCGATGCCGATATGACCGGTCCGTCGATCCCGTCGGCCTTCGGCCTTCATAAAAAAATGGTCGGAACTGAAGACGGTGCGATCGCACCGGCATTAACAGACAATGGGATCCAGGTCATTTCAACCAATCTGCTGCTGCCGGACGAGACAGATCCGGTCATCTGGCGCGGCCCGGTCATCGCAGGCATGGTCACCAACTATTACAGTCAGGTCGTCTGGAATGATGTCGACTATATGATCATTGACATGCCGCCGGGAACCGGCGACGTGCCGCTGACGGTCTTCCAGTCGATTCCGATCGAGGGGATCATCGTCGTGACCTCTCCGCAGGAGCTGGTCTCGATGATCGTCGGCAAGGCGGTCAAAATGGCCGGGATGCTGGACATTCCGCTTCTCGGTGTGATCGAGAATATGAGTTATTTCAAATGCCCCGACTGCGGTTCGGTGCATGAGATCTTCGGAAAGAGCAAGCTCGATCAGATCTCATCACTCTATCAGATCCCGGCGAAGGCAAGGATCCCGTTCTGCCCCGATCTCGCACAAGCCTGTGACAACGGCAGCATCGAGACATGGGCTCTTGAGAACTTTAAGACGATCGATCCGGCTGCTGCCGGCAAAGAGAATGATATTTCACGCGTCATCAATATGATCAAGGTTATCGACGATCATTTCAACGGCTGAACGATATACTGACGGAGAAAGCAGATGAGTATTACCCGCGAACAATTAAAAGAAGCCAGGAGAATCGTCGTCAAAGTCGGTTCATCGACGATCACCCGCACGCCGAACGGATCACCGAATCTGCTTCGCTTGGAGAAGCTTGTACGGGAACTCTGCTCCCAGCGCGGCGAGGGGCGCGAAGTCGTCCTCGTCTCATCGGGAGCAATCGCAGTCGGCCGGCACTCGATCGGACGCGATACACCGTCCGATGATCTTGCGACCAGACAGGCCTATGCGGCCATCGGTCAGGGACGGCTTATGATGATCTATCAGAAGCTTTTTGCAGAATACGGTCAGACCGCCTCGCAGGTCCTGCTGACGCAGAACGATCTCGAGAATGACGAGACCAGGTCAAATGTCATCGCGACGCTGAAAACACTTCTCGATATGGGCGCGATACCGATCGTCAATGAAAATGACACGGCATCGACCTACGAGATCCTCTACGGAGATAACGACACGCTTTCAGCAACTGTCGCGACGCTGGTCGAAGCTGACCTTCTTCTGCTGCTGTCGGACATCGATGGGTTCTACACCGATGATCCATATGTCAACAAGGATGCTGAACTGATCGAAACCGTTGAACAACTCGATGACGAAATGTTCGCGATGGCAAAAGACTCGACCGGCGATGTCGGAACCGGCGGTATGGCAACCAAGCTTTCAGCCGCGAAACTCGCAGTGGATGCAGGCATTCCTATGGTGATCGCTAACGGTGACGATCTCAACAACATTCACCGGATCATCAATGGAAGGCCGATCGGAACGCTGTTTCAACCGTAAAGGAGAATACCATGAGCATGATCACAGAACTCGGAAAACGGGCCAAAAAAGCTGAAACTCTGATGCGCACACTGACAACAGAACGCAAGAACGAAGCTCTTAAAGCGTGTGCCGACGCAATTCTCGCAAATGGAAAACAGATCCTGAAAGCAAATCAGCTCGACCTTGAAAAGGCTGTCAAAACCGGTATGAGCGAAGGTCTTCAGGACCGCCTGCGCCTTGATCAGGCAAGACTTGAAGGGATCGCGGAAGGTGTGCGTCAGGTCGCTGCACTCCTCGATCCGATCGGTCAGGTGACTGATGAATGGACAATTGAAAGCGGTATGAAGATCCGCCGTGTCCGTGTGCCGCTCGGTGTGATCGGCATCATCTATGAAAGCCGTCCGAATGTCACTCCCGACGCGTTTTCACTCTGTTTTAAATCAGGAAACGTTTCATTCCTGCGCGGCGGCAGCGACTGTATCGAGTCGAATAAAGCTCTTGTCTCTGTCATGCGGAGCGCACTCGAAAAATGCGGGATCGACCCCGACGTTCTTCTGCTTGTCGAAGACACGAGCCGCGAGACCGCTCGCGAGATGATGCAGGCGAATCAGTACATCAATGTGCTGATCCCGCGTGGCGGCGCCGGTCTGATCAAGAGCGTTGTTGAGACCAGTTCGATCCCGGTCATCGAAACCGGCACCGGCAACTGCCATATCTTTGTCGACGAAAGCGCCGACCAGAAGAAAGCGCTTGATATCATTACAAATGCGAAGACACAGCGCGTCGGCGTCTGCAATGCCTGTGAGAGTCTGCTCGTCCA
>CACYEU010000214.1 GCA_902773445.1 uncultured Lachnospiraceae bacterium
AAAAGCGGCAGGCCCTTTCGGCCCGCCGCTTTTTTCTCAGAATCGTACTTTCTGCATAACATTGACGAATTCGGCATTGCTTCTTGTATGCGCGAACAGGTCAAGGATCTGATCAGTCGCTTCCTCAGCGCGCATGCCGTTTAAACCGCGGCGCATCACTTCAACGGCCCGCAGCTCATCCGGCGTCAGCAGAAGGTCCTCGCGTCTGGTACCGGATTTCGCGATATCGACAGCCGGGAACACCCTCTTTTCCTGAAGCTTCCGGTCAAGCACCAGTTCCATATTGCCGGTTCCCTTAAACTCCTCATAGACCACGTCATCCATCTTGCTGCCGGTATCTACCAGTGCTGTCGCAAGAATTGTCAGACTTCCGCCTTCGCGCATATTTCGCGCTGCGCCGAAGAAACGCTTCGGCATATGAAGCGCCGCCGGATCCAAACCGCCCGACAGTGTTCTTCCGCTCGGCGGGACCGTCAGGTTGTAGGCTCTTGCAAGACGCGTGATCGAATCGAGCAAGATCATGACATCCTGTCCCTGTTCAACGAGACGTTTTGCGCGCTCGATCGCCATCTCAGATACTCTTTTATGGTGTTCGGGGAGCTGATCAAATGTCGAGTGGATCACTTCGACCTGATTGCCTCTGATGGCCTCCTTCATGTCAGTGACTTCCTCCGGGCGCTCATCGATCAGCAGAATGATGATATGGATCTCCGGATTGTTGGCAAGCACAGACAGCGCAACCTGTTTCAGCAGTGTTGTCTTGCCGGCTTTCGGCGGAGAAACGATCATACCGCGCTGTCCCTTTCCGATCGGTGAAACCAGATCGACGAGCCGGCAAGCGATACTGTTGCGGTCGCGCTCCAGGATCAGGCGCCTGTTCGGGAAGATCGGTGTCATATCTTCAAAGCGGCGTCTTCCGATCACACTTTCGGGACTTAATCCGTTGACTTTTGTCAGGCAGAGAAGCGCTGCAAATTTTTCACCCTGGGAATGCGCGCGGATATTGCCTTCGATCACGTCGCCGGTCTGAAGACCGAACTTGCGGATCTGCGAAGGCGCGACATAAATATCCTCGTCACCGGGCATATAGTTGTCGGAACGGATAAATCCGTATCCGTCGGCAAGGACCTCGAGAATACCTTTGGCTGTCTCACCGCTCTCAGGTTTCCCGGCGGATTTCTTAGAACCCTTGGAACGGCCGTTCTTTTTCTTGGACGGCTTTTTCTCCTGCTCTTCAGCCGGCTCGCTGACAGCTTCCGCAGCAGGTTCATCGGCAGGTTCTTCAGCCGGCTCAGGCGGTGCGCTTTCTGTCACGGACGCGTTGGCCGCGCGTTCATCGAGCTCAAGCATCGCGTCGATCACTTCTTTTTTCTTCATTTTTGAAGGATCGCCGTCAAATCCGCGCGATTGCAGCAAAGCGCGCAGATCAGCTACCTTGAGAGTTTTATACTTCTCTTCCATCGTGTGTAAAGCCATCGGTTGTTTCCTCCATGTTACACCTGTGCCGCAGCATGCTGCCGTCACATCAGTGCGGCAGCTGCAGGGCATTCAATTATTTGTCAATATTGGGATCTTAAATGATTCGTGAATCCTTTTATGAAATGAGTTCTATCATGGCATCGCCGGCTTCTTTGACTTCTCCGACAATTGCCGCCTTTGTTGTTAAATGCGCTTCTTTCAGCGCTGTCATTGCCTGATCGGCCTCATCGGCCGGTATAGCGAACAGCAGTCCGCCGGATGTCTGGGGATCATAGAACAGATCCAGCCAGCCGACATCGAGACCGCCTCGGTCGATTTCCTTGATCGAATAATTGCGGTTTCTGTATGAACCGGCGGGGACCAGCCCTTCTTCGGCGTGATCCTTTGCCCCTCCGATCAACGGAACATCGTTGACAAAGATCCGGGCAGAAACATGGCTCGCATCGATCATTTCATAGAGATGACCCAGGAAACCGAAACCTGTAACATCCGTACAGGCATGGACGGTAAATGAACGGAGTGCTTCAGAAGCATACCTGTTAAGCGACGACATGACGGTAACGGCCTCAGCGACCTCACTTTCTTCCGCCATCTGCGCTTTAACTGCTGTGTTGATGATACCGCTTCCGATTTGTTTTGTCAAAATCAAAACGTCACCCGGCTTTGCGCCGAAGTTCTTCCAGATATGATCAGGGTGCACAAACCCGGAAACACACAGTCCGTAGAGCGGTTCGTCATTCTGGACCGAATGCCCGCCTACAAGCACGGCTCCCGACTCCATGACCTTGTCGGCGCCTCCGTGCAGAATATCACCGAGGATCGACGGATCGAGACAATTCGGAAAACCGACGATGTTCAGTGCGACTTTGGCGTCGCCTCCCATCGCATAGACATCGCTCAGCGCATTGGCTGCGGCGATCTGTCCGAAGGTATAAGGGTCATCTACGACCGGTGTAAAGAAATCGGTCGTCTGTATCATGGCTGTCTGATCATTGACAAGATAGACAGCCGCGTCATCGGAAGTATCAAGCCCGACGATCAGCCGGTCATCGGAAAACTTGGGCAGCCCGCTCAGAACCTGAGCGAGGGTCTCAGGACCTATTTTGGCCGCTCAGCCGGATGTCGATGCCATCGACGTCAGCCGGACTTCCTCCCGGTTTTTGTTGTGATTCTTTTCTGATTCAGACATATCTCAAATCGTTAATCTGCAACGTCGCCTGTATCCTCTTCGGTCTGGCCGGGCAGTTCTTCGATCGCCTCTTCGATGCTGTCAGCATTCTCTTCATTGAGGGCGTCGTCATCGGTCTTGACGCTCGTGATATTATCACGCTTAGCGCAGAATGAGCAGAGTCTTGTGCGGTTTGCCGCGATCGCCTGTTCAACAGTACCCTTTGTCAGCTGTTCACTCTGATTGAGCGATGAGCAGTCATCACTCGTGTGATAGCACTTGCCGAACCGCGTCCAGTAAACATCAGAATCCGCAAAGACTTCCATGGCAGCTTCTTTTTCCTCGGATGAGACCGGATTGAAATCGTAGCCCATCAGTCCGCCGATCAAAAGAGCGATCACCGCCACGATCGTACCGACGATCTTTGTCTGTTTGTCAGCATTCTTATTTGACAGAAGAAGAATGATAAACGGAACAAAGCAAAGTGCGCATGCGATGACACCCATATTGTTCCACAGCCAGAACTTTGTCGGGTTGGCCTCGGAAGCCGGATCGATATGATTCGCTTTCTTCCAGAACTGCGCGCCGAGCACCACGAGGATCAAATCAAGGATCAGCAGAATGATCATCGGTACAAGCGGTCCTCCGCTTGTAATATTGATCTTGCCGAATACAACGAGAATCGCGAGGATCTCAAGGACAAGCGCAACGACCCAGCAGGCGATCGCTCCGATCCGCAATCCGGTTGCATTGCCTACAGGCTTTGCGTCCAGAACCGGAGGTCTTTCACCGGCTGCAGCTGCATCCGCCGCGTTATGGATGATACCCTCTGCCTTTTCCTTGTCGTGCTGTGCGGTGATATCTTCGCCGGCAGCGTTGACAATCGTATGTTTTTTCTTCTCAGCCATAGCCTTCTCCTTTTATGTGCAGTTCCCCATTACCTCAACAATATATTATCATAAACGCTTCGATTCGTCACCAGTTTGAATGATCATTTGACAAATGTCCGCCCTCTCCCCTATTCTGTGATTAGCTGAAAACGGGGCAGGGAGGCAAAACACCATGAATATTGTCTTTATCGAAACAGATACACTCGGTCAGTTCCTTGATCTTGAGCGGTTTAAGGAGCTCGGCGATGTCACATATTACAAATATATTCCTTACGATCAGCTTGCAGAACCGCTTAAAGACGCGGATATCATCGTGACAAACAAGGCGCCGATGAATGCGCAGACCCTCGCGCTGGCTTCTCATGTCAAACTTGTCTGTGTCACCGCGACAGGCGTCAATATTCTCGACACCGATTATCTTGACAAGCGCGGGATCAAATGGACCAATGTCGCTGGGTATTCGACTGACTCGGTCGCCCAGCACACCTTTGCGATGCTTTTCTATCTTCTCGAAAAGCTCCCGTATTACGACAATTATGTCAAGAACGGCTCATATGAGAAGAGCCCGATCTTTACACATCTGGCCGAGCCGTTCGAACAATTGTCCAGCATGACCTGGGGCATCATCGGTCTCGGCGCGATCGGCCGCCGTGTCGCCGATATCGCAAAGCAGTTCGGCGCGCGGGTGATTTATTACTCAGCCTCGGGCGCTGCACCTCAGGACGGTTATACACAGGTCGACTTCGAGACACTTCTCGCCGAGTCGGACATTCTTTCGATTCATGCTCCGCTCAATCAGTATACGCAGGATCTGATGAATGCCGATGTCTTCAAAAGAATGAAATCATCAGCCATTCTGATCAATGCCGCGCGCGGACCGATCGTCGTTGAAAAAGACCTTGCTGATGCCTTGAAAAGCGGCGAGATCGCAGCGGCCGGACTCGATGTGCTCTGCAAAGAACCTGCTGCGCCGGACAATCCGCTGCTCGAGATCAAAGACAGCAAAAAGCTCTTGATCACACCACATATTGCCTGGAGTTCAGACACCGCGCGTAAGATCCTGATGGATACCGTCTACGATCAGATCAAAGATTTTATCGCCGGTCTGTGACACGGTCTTCCGAAGCATACAAAAAGGCTGCCGCATTTGATGCGGCAGCCTTTCTTAATACCGTCTGATATGATCAGGCTTCGTCTTTCGGTTCTTC
>CACYEU010000215.1 GCA_902773445.1 uncultured Lachnospiraceae bacterium
CCGCGCCGAGAACGACTATGTCGGCATGAACTGCGGGATCATGGACCAGTTCGCCTCGGGGATGGGACGGAAGGATCACGCGATCGACCTCGACACCTCGACACTCGAATACCGAACGGTGCCGCTTGTGCTCGATGATCAGACGATTGTCATTACAAATACGAACAAGAAGCATCAGTTGGCGGGATCGGCCTACAATGACCGCAGACGGGAATGCGAACAGGCGTTGGAGATCCTGCAGGCCGCCGCGGATACATCTGCGTGCATCAAAGAGCTCTGCGATCTGACGCCTGCGCAGTTTGATTTGCTGGCGCCGGCGCTCTGCGGTGAGAAAAACGGGAGCGGCTCTGTCCTGTACCGCCGCGCGCATCATGCTGTCTATGAGAATGCGCGGACGATCGAGGCGGCGGAGGCGCTTGAAGCCGGCGATCTGAAGCGGTTCGGCTCATTGATGAATGAGTCTCATGTCTCGCTGCGCGACGATTTTGAGGTCTCGTGTCCCGAACTTGATCTGCTCGCTGAGACCGCATGGGGGATCGAGGGCGTTTACGGTTCACGTATGACCGGCGGCGGATTTGGCGGATGCACGGTATCGATCGTTGAAAATGCCGCGCTCGGGACATTTCAGCAGAAGATCGCTGAGGCTTACCGCAGCGCATTCGGATATGACTGTACGTTTTATATGGCGACTGCCGGCGACGGCGCGCATGTAATAGATCAAATGCAATTGAAACAGATCGGAAAAGCTACACCATGATTATTGCAAATGAAGAACGACGGGTAATGTTAACAGCACCGGCCAAGGTCAATCTCGGTCTCAGCCTGACAGGAAGACTTCCGAACGGATATCATGGCATCAGAACTGTGATGACATCTCTTGATTTCGGGGACCGCGTATGTGTCGGGTTTGACGACGAAGGCGGTCACGGCCGCAGCATGCCGGGCAAGGCGCATATTTCGCTGACCTGCCCGGGGAGTGATCTGCCATGCGACGAACGCAATCTTGCGTACCGCGCGGCGAAGCTTCTGATCGAGAAGTTCGGACTCACCAGACCGATCGAGATCATCATTGAAAAATGGATCCCGGTGGCAGCGGGTCTCGCGGGCGGAAGCGGCGATGCGGCGGCTGTCATGACCGGAATGAACATGCTATTTGATCTTGGCTTGACGAATGAGGAACTCTGTGAGCTCGGCGTGGGGCTCGGCGCGGATGTCCCGTACTGCATCTGCCGCGGTACGATGCTCTGCGAAGGAATCGGCGAGATACTGACTCCGCTTCCGGAAATTACCGGCATCCCGGTACTTCTTGTCAACCCGGGCATGGAATTTTCGACAAAAGATGTCTATGAGGCATGGGACCATGTCAAAGATCCGTACCGGCCCAGCATCGATGCGCTCGCGACATTTATCCGCAGTGCCGGGCAGAAAGGCGACCCGGCCGGGACTGTAAAGATCACGCCCGAAACAGTCAAAAAGCTCTCATCAAGGCTTGGAAATACTTTTGAACCTATAGCAATAAAAAAGTTTCCAGAGATTGGAGAAATCATTGACCGGCTGATCGAGCTCGGCGCCTGCGGCGCATTGATGAGCGGAACAGGACCGACCGTCTTCGGCTTATTTGACTATGAGGACAGGATGATCAAAGCAGCCATGACGCTGAATGTAGAATACGGAGACGATATCTTTGTCCAGACTGCTCATACGATTTAACAACACGAAAAGGAAGATACGATGTACGAACTCGGAAAAACTCAGATTCTGACGGTCACGCGGGTCGAACCGATCGGCTGCTATCTCGGCGATCACTATGAGAGCCGCGCGAATGATGTACTGCTGCCGGCAAAGTGGATCCCTGACGTGAGCGAGCTCGCTTCGCGCGGAAGCGATGATGCCGCACAGGTAACTGTCGGCGACAAGATCGAAGTGTTTATCTATAAGGATTCCGAAGACCGGCCGATCGCAACGACGATGATACCGAAGATCAGACTTGGCGAGACCGCA
>CACYEU010000216.1 GCA_902773445.1 uncultured Lachnospiraceae bacterium
CAGCCATCCAGCACTTTATCAGTCAAATCGATCAGGGGGAATTTCCTGATCCGGAAATCCGCTTACAGTAAATATGAAGAAAAGGGATATGAGATCCTGAATAATGATCTGGTAAAGGTAAGGAAAAAGATCCGTGACGCAGGACCTGAAGTCATTGGATCCGTATATGCCGGAGGCTCTGACTATACGGCAGGATCAGGCAGCAATGTAAGCGGCAGATATCCCCTGATCAGAGGACTTCTCCACCGCGAAATGACCGAGAGCGGATCCGTTGATAAGGAGAACCTGTTCTACTATTCCGACGGGCTCTTTTACTCCGATCCGTATGAATACAATGATCATCTCGCTACACTTTCATGGTCCCTCGCTTTCGGCGGAACATATCTGAGACTTGGCGGAAAAGATTCCGAGGCATATAAATACAAGCATACCGGCGCCAGACAGTTCCTGGCAGACCTGGGATGCACGGACCAGAGCATTTATGTGAACGACAGCAACAAGAGCAAGCCGGGAACGGATACGATCGGTGTGACCATCGGCAGCAAGAACCTGAAGGAATATGACCGCTATGGAAATCTGGTGGATACAGGAGATATCCTGATCCCGGTAACGGTCAGAGGCGGCGGCTACGAGAATGAATGGGCAAGCAACGTCACCCTTGGCTCCGGAAGCGGCAGAAACGGAGAGGCACAGGGCTTCTCCGAGGCAGCCGACCAGGTCATGAGCGCCATAGAATACTACATAACAAAGTATTCGCTTGAGGATGAGATCAAGGACGGAAAGGTGAAGTTCTGGGTCAGCGGCTTTTCCAGAGCAGGAGCTACTGCCAACATCACGAGCAAAAGGCTGATCGAAAAATATGCCGACGGTACCGATGGGAAAAAGAATCAGGTATTCTCCTACCCTTGTGAAGCTGCAAAAGGCGGTACCGATCTCGCGGAGAAACTGCGCGACAAAACCAAGTACTACTGCATCCACAACCTGGTCAATACCTGTGACGTGGTACCGTATGTGGGACCGGCTGAAATGGGATTCAAGCGTTATGGAGTCGACCATTATATCCCGGGGACTCAAACGAAACCCGAGGTAAGCGAAACAACGGAAACGGTTACAGGCGGCGGGTCATCAGGGATCACGGAGGTCACTACGTATTATGATAACGAGCCGCTCAGGACCAAGATTGCTCTTGTGAGCGGAGACGATCCGAACAATACGTATTACGAATATAAAAGCAGAAGAGGTTCGATGATCAACTATTTGGAATCCATAGATTCTGAATTGAATTTCAACGACTTCTTCACACCTCGCGGACTAAGCTTCATACCGCCGCAATATGGATATGCCGGTTACTATGAAGGTGCATACCTTGACGACTATCTGGGTGATTTCCTGGCATTCCTGCAGAAAAACGGCTTACAGGGACGAGGAAGAAAGGGATACTCTGAACTGGTAACCACCATTAACGGGTCGTCCTTTACCACATTGGAGAAGGCCGTGCGTGATGTCATGACATCAGATTCTCTCTCTGCCCTGACGAATAATACCTCTGCCATTACCAGCAATCTCACCTATTTTGCTCCGTTCAGCTCCGACATAAGCGCGCTCGAAGTCTACAGGGAGGTTGTAGGAAATTGGGGAAGACTCAACGATGGAACCAGACTCCATTATATGCATTACTTCTGGAGTCTGATCAAAGACTCCGGTGCGCTCGATTCACTTTCGGACGACGAGCTCGCCAAGATCGAGAAGAATCTGCCGACCCTGCTGAATACCCTGCTCTATTATCTGGATGGCGACTGGAATTCGTATCCCGATAAGGACGGTTTTGCATACCCAAGGAAACAGTGGGTCCATTATCGTAACACCACACATTTCCTGATGTATTCACTCACGCTGTACAATCATATGAATATGATCCTGACCAATCATTTCCCTGAGGTCAACATGGCGTGGTGCAGGACATATGACAGCTGGTTCAATGAGATCGATGACCGCAGCACCAGTTATAATGATGCGCTGGCAGAGTATCAGGTCATCTGGGGAGGATTGGATGGAAAACCCGTTTCGGATGACAGATACAGAGTCGCCGCTCCGTCAGCTGCAATAGAGAACGGCTCCTCCGATTATCAGCTCCTGAAGCCTTCCGATAAGGACGCAAACAACCTCAGAGGAATGCAGAAGATCCTGCTCGAAGTCGGCAAATTCAACGATGCTGAGCCCGGAGATGATAACGTCATAGGGGAAGCCATCTACTATGATCTGTACGATGTCACAGGTGGCGAAGACGACGGTCAGGCAAAACTTATTGAAAAAACGCAGCTGTATCGCGGTGGAATCACGCTTCAGAATGACGATTCCTCAAGGCCGGTCAGTAAATACAAGGTGACTGCATACGCCAGATCATATGGTATCCACAGCGATCCTGTCACATATTACATCAACGTCTGGGGCAGCAAGCATGCTGTGAATATCTTCAATCTCAGCACTGAAACGGCAGACAGCCAGCGCTATTACAGCGAAGGCGAAAAAGTCACGATATCCGCTGCAGACGGAAGCGGAGACAACAAGTTCAATGGCTGGACCATAACCGCTGATATGAACGGTGCCAGCGGAATCGATGTCACCGAGATCCTGCTTGGCAGCGGCGAGGACAGCATCGCGGAACACAACACGATCACTTTCACGATGCCAAAAGCCGGCGATACTGTGGGCCGCCTTACCTGGGCTGAAGATTACACGCTCACCGTCAAACAGAACAACTTCAG
>CACYEU010000217.1 GCA_902773445.1 uncultured Lachnospiraceae bacterium
AAAAGATAAAATCGAACGCGATACGTACGATATCGTCGTGGTCGGAGCCGGACACGCCGGCTGCGAGGCTGCTCTCGCGGCGGCAAGGCTCGGACTGAAGACTGCTTTGTTTACGCTGCATGTCGATCATGTCGCGATGATGCCCTGTAATCCGAACGTCGGAGGAACCTCGAAAGGTCACCTTGTGCGTGAAGTTGACGCGCTCGGCGGGGAAATGGCCAAAGTCATCGACAGGACGTTTATCCAGTCAAAAATGCTGAACACGTCAAAAGGCCCTGCCGTACACTCGCTCCGCGCTCAGGCAGACAAGGCGATGTACAGCCAGACGATGCGTGAGGTTCTCGAGAATCAGAATAATCTGGCGGTCATTCAGGCCGAAGTTACAGATGTAAAGGTCGAGGACGGCAAAGTGGCCGGGATTGTGATCGATTCAGGACACGCCTATCGGACAAAAGCGGCGGTTTTATGTACAGGAACCTATCTGAATGCGCGGTGTATTTACGGTGAAGTCAGTATCCAGAGCGGGCCGAACGGACTGCGGCGCGCGACCGGACTGACCGCATCGCTTGAAAAGCTCGGCATCCTGATGAGACGCTTCAAGACCGGTACGCCGTGCCGGATCGACGGCAGAACGGTCGACTATTCGAAAATGAAAGAACAGAAAGGCGACGTGCCGATCGTGCCGTTTTCTTTCTCGACTGATGCCGAAGAGATCCAGAAAGAACAGGTTTCGTGCTGGCTGACGCAGACAAATGAGAAGACACACGAAGTCATTCGCGCGAATCTTGACCGCTCTCCGCTCTTTTCGGGTGTGATCGAGGGTGTCGGACCGCGCTACTGCCCTTCTATAGAGGACAAAGTCGTCCGGTTCCCCGATAAAAAATCTCACCATGTCTTTGTCGAGCCGGAGGGACTCTATACGAACGAAGTCTATATCGACGGAATGAGCTCTTCGATGCCTGAAGATGTACAGCAGCTGATGTATACCAGCGTCAAAGGACTCGAAAACGCCCGTATCGTGCGGCCTGCGTACGCGATCGAATACGACTGCATCGATGCCAGGCAGCTGAAGCCGACGCTTGAGTTTAAAGAAATCGCGGGACTCTTTTCGGCCGGGCAGTTCAACGGAAGTTCCGGTTATGAGGAAGCCGCGGCACAGGGAATCGTTGCCGGAATCAATGCCGCAGCCTATGTCAAAGGCGATGAACCGGTCATTTTGACGCGTTCAGACGGCTATGCGGGTGTTTTGATCGACGATCTTGTCACAAAAGAAAGCAACGAGCCCTACAGAATGATGACAGCACGCGCCGAGTACCGGCTGCTTCTGCGCCAGGACAATGCAGATGAGCGTATGATGCCGTTTGGCTATCAGGCGGGACTGGTCAGCGAGCAGCAGATGCAGGCGCTGTCGGAATCTGTCGGAAGGATCGAAGCTGAGATCGAGCGCCTGAAAACAACGCACGTCGGACCGTCCGAGGAATTGCTTTCAATATTGGAAGAACATGGAAGTACGGCAGTTACGACCGGAATCACACTGGCGGAACTGATTCGAAGGCCTGAGTTAGGTTATGATATGCTGGCTCCGATCGATCCTGAAAGACCGTCTCTGAAAAGGGCTGAGCGCTTTAAAGTCGAAACCGGCATCAAATATGAAGGGTATATCAGACGCCAGCAGCGCGAAGTCGAACAGTTTAAAAAGCTTGAAAACAGGAGAATCCCACGCGAATTCTCTTATAAAGGGCTAAAAGGACTGCGCCTTGAGGCACTGGAGAAGCTTTCAAAGATGCGGCCGTCGTCGATTGGCCAGGCATCGCGTATATCCGGAGTTTCTCCTGCTGATATCGGCGTTTTGCTTGTATATTTGAAGAAATATGATAAGGAACACGGCGGCAATGATTCGATTTGACGATCTGAAACTAGATGATCATAAGCGAGAGCAGTTCGGGATGCTTCAACAGATGCTGATCGAGCAGAACCGCCATGTCAATCTGACCGCGATCACTGATCCGGAGCAGATCAATGAAAAGCACTTTGCCGACAGCCTTGCGATTGCGCTGTGGCCGGGTTTTTCAGGCACTGAAAAGATCATTGATATCGGCTGCGGAGCCGGATTTCCGGGGCTTCCGATCAAAATTGCCTATCCCGATGTCAAGATCACACTGATGGATTCAATCGCAAAGAAAATTGCGTTTGTGCAGGATGTGATCGAAGAACTCGGATTAAACGGCGATGAACAGGAAGAGATCTCGGCATGCGCAATTCATACAAGAGCAGAGGAAATCGGAAGAGATCCTGAACACAGAGCAGCCTATGATCTGGCTGTGACCCGCGCCGTTGCGCCGCTGGCTGTTTTGATCGAATATGCTCTTCCGCTCTTAAAGACCGGAGGCAGCCTGATTGCCTATAAACAGGCCGAAACCGGCGAAGCGAAGAAAGCAACGACTGCGCTTAATGAAATCGGCGGTGAGCTGACAAATCAGATATTCTACAGCGTTCCGGGAGGCGAATCCAGGGAGCTGATTATTGTCAGAAAGACCGGAGAAACCTCTGATAAGTATCCGCGAAGGACCGGTAAACCTGCCAAGTCGCCGATTGTTTGAAATGATTGTCTTGTCAGCCGGAGTGTTTCACGTGAAACGCCGTTGACTGATTATATTGTTTCACGTGAAACAACTTGTACGGAGAATGAGTACGATC
>CACYEU010000218.1 GCA_902773445.1 uncultured Lachnospiraceae bacterium
GAGCGTAAAACCAATCATGAAATGGAGGGAAGATAATTACCAACGAAGAATTGAATAAAGCCCTGTACGACAAGCTCTTTGCCGAACAGGAGGCGTATAGAGGGTGGCTGCTGTCGCAGCCAGCCGAAGAAATCCTCAAATACGCCTACGAATACACCGTGCGGGAGGATATTCTTCTGACTTTTGAGAATAAGGATGTGGACGATGAGCAGGGGCGCGTCCTCTTGGCGCTGGAGGATACCATGTCCGAGCTTTTCAAAGCCTTTGAGCACCGGGAAACAAACTACATGGATGTTGTCTCAGATACCATTTACGACCTGGCAAACATCTTACTCGGCGAGGAGGAACGAGAAAAAAACAAGCTGCGAGAGCTGCCGATCTATTACCACTCCGGCGAGTATGCCAGAGAGAACGGCGAGTTGGAGAAGTACCGGGAATCCCGCGCGGCCAACATCGGCTGCCGGGACGCCATCCAGGAGGCCATCAAGAACCATTATCATGACAACCGGCTCGATCCGGCTGCGGTCTCCGAGGTCGTGGAAAAGTATAACTATCACCGCGTTCTTTTTGTGCTGGCCAACACCGTCCGGCAGAAGGATTGGGATGGACGTTTTTCCCGGAGCAACAAAGAGTGGGCGGCAATCATGTATATCCCGGAAGATGCAGACGGATTCAACGGAGATCGCAACACAGCGTTCTGCGTGGAGGCTCATCCCACGCTGGTGAACGGGTACATCGACATGGTCCGCGAGCAGCAGCTTTTGATGAAGCCGCTGACAGGAAAAGAGATCCAGGCGGAAGCGGATCGTATCAACGACTTCTTTGAGAAGAACGGAGAACCGAACAGCCCCAATAAGACGCATATCATGATCGAGATCTCACCCAAATTCCTGCAGCGGGCAGGCACCAAAGATATTGAGTCTCTACAGGGGCTTTTGTCTTCCTTTGAGACGCTGAGTTTTTCTACACTCAACGATCGAAAGGGCATTTTTGCCATGATCTCAAAGGATCAGATCCGCGAGTGGCCTTACGGCGTGAAAAAAACCTCGGCGCTGGAAAAGCTGAAGCAGCCTGTCAAGGCCGGCTCCAAGCAGGAGAAGAAAGGATCAGAACCGGAGCTGTGACAAAGCGGGACAGGAATATCGTCATCAAGGTCTATGTGACGCCGGCAGAAAAGGAACTGATTGACCAGAATATGGCGCTTCTCGGTACGGAGAATCGGTGCGCCTTCATGCGAAAGATGGCGATTGACGGTCATGTGATCAACCTCGAAATACCGGAGTTCAAGGAGGCGCTTTCGCTCCTCCGACATGCGGGCAATAACCTTAACCAACTGACGAAGCGAGTCAACGCCAACGGCAGAATCTACAACGAAGATCTTGCTGATCTTCAAAGCTCCTTCGATCAACTGCGGGAGATCATGGGCGAGATCTGCCGCCGTCTGGCGGCCATCGGGTGACATCCTTGCATGAACCGGCATTTACAACTATGATGGAAGTGGAAGGGAGATGAGGGAATGAAAGCAATATTGAGGCTTCTGACTCTGCCGATTCGGTTTGTGATTACCGTTTTCATCTGGATCTGCGCGCTGATCATCAAGATTTCCGGTAAAGTCCTCGGAATGGCTGCGGGCCTGCTCCTGCTCATGGCGTTAATTGTCATGACCTATTCGGTAAAGAACGCTGTCATGCTCCTTGTCCTTGCGCTGATCATCAGCCCGATTGGTCTTCCTTTGGTCGCGGTGGGGATGCTGTCTGTATTGAACAGTACAAGAAGACTTCTGTGCTTCAGATAGTATGTCTACGCAAATAGGACAAGACTTCTGAACAATTATGTTTTCACATCACAAATAGCGGCCTGAAACCATGCAGGAATGCAGGTTTCAGGCCGCCTAATTGCATAGGATAAATAATTGCCTTATGCGGGTGTTAGCCTAGTGCTACAAAAACAGAATGCAAGTGGATCATAAGTAGATCATAAGTAGATCACTCTTCATTCACTTCAGCTTCAGATAGAATGATTGGCCTCATGGTTGATTCGATCAAAGCGC
>CACYEU010000219.1 GCA_902773445.1 uncultured Lachnospiraceae bacterium
CCGGGTTTTTCTCGGAATTGAACAGGACTGTTTCTCCGATCCGATCGACTGTCAGTGGGACTATATCATCGGAAGCGTTCACTACATCGTGGTAGGGGGAACAATTGTCCCAATCGACGAGAGCCGTGAAGTGATCGAACAGACGGTCCGGCAATATTACGACGATGATATCTACGCGTTCATCTCCGATTACTATAAGACCGTGTCAAACGTTCCGAAAGTCACAGGCTGTGACATCATCGGGCATTTCGATCTGATCAGCAAGTTCAACGAAAACAATGATCTGTTCGACGAGCACCATCCGGTCTATATTCAGGCATGGACAGCCGCGCTCGATAAGATCTTTGGCACGGCGGAAATCAGTTCGCCGTTCGGCGATTATTCACGTCAAGGTACGAGTCAGCGTGCTGTCCCGGTTTTCGAGATCAATACCGGCGCGATCGCGCGCGGTTACCGGACACTGCCCTATCCTTCACTCGATATGCTGAAAGCAATCAGAGAACGCAGCGGGCGGATCATCATCACCAGCGACTGCCATGATAAGAAATGTCTCGACATGGCATATGATCTTGCCGTGAAACTCGCCAGAGAAGCCGGTTTCACCGAGCAGGCATATTTCGACGGAAAAGAGTTCACTGCTATCCCGTTGTAAGTAAACGGAGTTTCATATAGAGAGCCACTCATGTCAATTGAAAAAGCAAAACAGTATCTGGAAGAAAAAGGATTCGGAGACCGCGTGATCGAAACCTCAGAGTCCAGCGCAACGGTTCAGGAGGCTGCTGTGGCGCTCGGTGTCGAACCCGGACGCATCGCAAAAACACTTTCCTACATCACGCCCAACGGACCGATCCTGATCCTGGCTGAAGGCACGGCGCGTGTCGACAACCGGAAATATAAGGATACCTTCCATACAAAAGCAAAAATGATTCCATATGATCAGGTCGAGGAGCTGATCGGTCACAGTCCCGGCGGGGTCTGCCCGTTCGGAATCAATGAAGGAGTCACGGTATATCTCGATGAAAGCCTGAAAAACTATGATATCGTCTATCCTGCTGCAGGCAACGGCCAAAGCGCAGTCAGGCTGATGACCGGTGAGTTGATGGACATTACCGGCGCTGTCAGCTGGATCGACGTCTGTAAAAACAAGGAGGTTCAGTCATGAAAGTGTTAATGCTTAACGGAAGTGCCAAACCGAACGGAAATACAGCCCTGTCACTGAAAGAGATCGGCAGACAGCTGAACGCCGAAGGAATCGACTATGAGATCTTTGAGATCGGTCCCGGACCGGTCCGCGATTGCATCGGCTGTAATCAGTGTACTGACAGAGGATGTGTCTTTGACGACGATACGGTCAATGAGTTTCTCGATAAGATGTGTGAAGCCGACGGTCTGGTCATCGGCACGCCGGTCTACTATGCCCATCCGAGCGGCCGCATTCTCTCATTCCTCAACCGCGCGTTCTACTGTGGACGTGTCGGCAAGGACGGCAAACCGGCATTCAGCTTCAAGCCGGCCGCATCGGTTGCGGTTGCGAGACGCGCCGGAACGACAGCGTCCTTCGATGTGCTCAACAAGTACTTCGGAATCTCACAGATGCCTGTCGCCGGTTCAACTTACTGGAATGTCGCACACGGAGCTGCCCCCGGACAGGCTGAACAGGACGGAGAAGGCTTGCAGACCATGCGCAATCTCGCGCGCAACATGGCATGGATGCTGAAATGTATCGAAGCAGGGCGCGCGGCCGGCATCCCGGATCCGGCGACTGAGAGAGGGACCTGGACCAATTTCATCCGCTGATCCCCAGATAATTATCCGAAAATAGAGGTCGGGCTGTTACATCCTTCGACGTAACAGCCCGTTTTATTTAGGAGAACTATGAAAAGAAGGTTGGTAGGGTCTGTATTGCAACTCCCCTTTGATGATCTTATCTTACCTGATAAATGTGGACACTTTTTGACGCAATTATTAAAGAATCATAAAATGCGGTTAAATGTCTCTAATCATTTCAAAAGGATTTAGCAACCCCTGCCGACCTCGTCACTATTTGATCATCTCTTCGCCTCTGTGGCGGATTCCGTACAGACCGCACCATACCACTTCGCGGAAGCGGACCGGATCGGTATTGCCTTCCGTGCTGACGATCAGAACGCGTGACTTATTGTTAAGCTTAAGTGCCTTCTTGATGTAGTCGTAGCGCTTATACATCATGATCGAATACAGGAATCCCATCGTTACAGAGCCTGATTCACCGGATGTGACTTTCGGATCGCCGTCGAGCGGAACTCCGTAGATACGGGTTCCCATCGAGCTCATCCAGTCGGGAGCACCCGCAAAGCCTGCTGCCGCATTTCTGAGGATATCCCAGCCGATCGTACACGGAGCGCCGCAGGACAGTCCTGCCATGATCGTATCGAGTTTTCCGCGGACGCGGACGATCTTTCCGTCGCCGCGTAATGCCGAGCGATAGAGGCAGTTCGCCGAATTGGCCTCGACAACACAGATCACCGGTTTCGGGTCTTTGTATTTCTCAGCAAAATAACCTGCCACAGATCCTGCCAGTGAACCGACGCCGGCCTGGATAAAGATATGTGTCGGATAATCGCATCCTTCTGCGATCATCTGGCGGTCAGCCTCGATCGAAAGTGTTCCGTAGCCCTGCATGATCCAGCTCGGGATATCTGTATAGCCGCGCCAGGCAGTATCCTGAACCATTACACCATTCGGGTCATTCTTAGCCTGCTCATTGACATAGCGGACACACTCGTCATAATTCATGTCGAGGATCTCAGCGTCTGCGCCAAGCTTGCGGATATTGTTGAGACGTGTCTGCGCTGAACCGCGCGGCATACGGATAAATGCCTTCTGGCCGAGTTTGTTTGCCGACCAGGCGACGCCGCGGCCGTGATTGCCGTCGGTTGCTGAATAGAATGTCGTCTGTCCGACTTCTTCCCTGAACTTTTTCGATGAGAGCACTTTGTACGGCAGCTCTCCGACCGGGATGCCGGTCTTCTTTGAGATATGCTTTGCCATCGCAAATGAACCGCCGAGAACCTTGAATGCATTCAGACCGAAACGATACGACTCATCTTTGACAAACAGTGACCCGAGGCCGAGATACTCGGCAAGACCACTCAGCTTGTGAAGCGGCGTGACAGAGTACTGCGGAAAACTCTTGTGGAACGTGAGCGCCTCGAGAACATTTTTCTCAGACATCAACGGCTCGCCTTTAACTTCAAGCTTCGGAACGTTATTAACGACAAAATTCACTTCTTCATTGTTGGTCTTATTCATAATTCGCTTCTCCTTCCCCTTACACTAAGGTTATCATAGCATTTGCAAATAGTCTTTACAATACAAAA
>CACYEU010000220.1 GCA_902773445.1 uncultured Lachnospiraceae bacterium
GATAACAGCGGGCGATTTCGATAAGGACTCGGTCGATGAGATCGCCGTTTACGTGCCGACTGCCAAAAAGGGAGAAGCGAACAAAGTCAAGGTGTTTGACCTTATTGACGGAAAAGAGTGCCAGGATCCTTACAACATCAGCGCCTGGACCAATTCATGGAATTATGTGCTCCCATATAACAGTCAAAGAACAGTATGGGTTCTCATTAACGAAAATATGGCCGTCTATTCCGATCTAAATATATATAACAATATCGATCTGACATCCGGAGATGCGGATAACGACGGTATAGACGACCTCATCATTTCTTACGGGGCTTCTGATACAGATTACATCAACGGAAACATAAAAGAAGCAGGTTCGATAAAACGCTCGATCCCAAGCAAATCCGTCCTGCTCTACGGAAGTGATTCAGGTCAGATGCTGAGAGATTCGCAGAATATCTCATATGGCGGGCAGGAGCTTATCAGAGTGTCCTTTGCCTTTGGCGACGTGGACGAAGACGGAAACGAGGATATGTTTCTCGCAGGACAGCTGAGGAGCGAACAGGAGCAGAACGTATCCAGGGTTCTCGGCCGCTATATATACGATAAAGACAACGGTAAAATGGAGCTTGAATCCATGCAGAACATGGCTGTCGTAGAAGGCTCGACGACGGATGATGGTGAATTTATTTCAGCAAACGGCTGGGACGGGAATTACTACAGCGCACCTCTCATGAAGACGAATCTTGCTGTGGGAAATATATCGGGAAGCGCTGGCGATGTCAGGATATATCTTGACAGCGTGCTTTATTCATATGACAGCGGAAGTTACGAGATCGCCGACGAGCTTGAGGATGACTCTGTGGTCGATAACAATGACCAGAAAGGAAGCTGTGTATTTGCCGGAGAAAAAGCGATGAAGCTCGATGATGGCACACCGGTATCATACTACGAGTTTGGAGCGGAATGCGCAAACTTCACGGCAGCTGTCGCGGATCAGCTAATCGTAAACAGAGTCAGTGTAAGGAAAAAAACCAATCAAAGCGGATCGGATTACGACAGAGCCGGTATAGAGACTTCTTCGTCCATGCTTTTTACCACAGGACAGGGACTTATGAGGCGTGATCCTTTAAACGATCCTGACGTATTCACAGGGAAGGTAGAAAACAATCATTTCTACGGAGCGCCGACTCTTATTTTTGCAGCTGATACTGATAAGGACGGTCTGATAGCAGATTACACCGGTGAACATAATATTCAGTACCAGGACCCTGCTGTACTTGCTGTCCTCGCTTCACCTCCGTACTTTGAAGATGTGGCCGCGTATGACGAAAATGAAATGCTCCCGTTCCTCACAACAGAATACGGAAACAGCGCCGGATCTTCTCATGGAGTAGAATACTCGTTCTCAAGTGAATTCGGTACATTCGTGAATACTAAACACGGTCACGCCGCGGCCCATGGGATCGCCAATGTCAGTGTAGGATGGGCAAGAGCGGAGACCTGGGGCTGGGAGAAGGAAAGAACGTTCGAAATGTCGTATAGTACCGAGGGCGGTGAGGACGCCGTGGTCATGTACTCGATCCCGACTGAAAATTACATATATAAAATCAGAGGAGTCATGGTAAACGATGACGGGAGTTATGAGGAATTCACCAACACGATGACTGTGACCAAACCTCATAAGCCGGTCACGCAGACTCTTACCCTGGAAGACTATGAGGAGATTCAGAAGAGATATTCAGACAAACTCCCTGATATTTCCAAATATCTGACGTCGACTCCGGGAGACCCGGCGTCATATCCATCGAGCCGGAATGATCTGTCAGATGAGGCAAAGGCCCATATTGACTGGGATACCGATCATCCGGTCGATGTCGGTGAGAAATGGGCCGGCACAGCCTTCGGCACTGGAAGCATAACGCAGTCACTCTCATATTCCAAGGAAACCCGTGACAGATACGATAACCATCTGGATGGAGCATTCTTTTCGACCGAGCTCGGTTTTGGCTCCGAGGAAGACACCTGGTTCTGGTTCAGTGCATTTGAGGGCGGAGCAACTTTCTCATTCAGCCAGCTGGATGGAGATGTTGCGGCTTCCATTGAAGGTGCAGACTGCTCGGGAACGATCAAGAATATGCCGAGAGCCGCAAAGGACTACGGCTATGGTTTCTCATGGAAGTTATTCAAATATAACATAAAGGACAAGAACTGCACATTCCCGGTGGTCACATATATGGTGAACGATGTTACCGCGCCGCCTGAACTTCCGGATAATATCGAACAGGATTTTGAGAAATCTTCTGATTCAGAGATCGCCCTTACTTGGACATACAGCAAAGGAAATCCGCAGGGTTTTGATATTTACAGATATGAAGATTTCCCGATCGGGGGCGGCGACGAATGGATCGGGACTGTAGACGGAAGCGATTATAAAATCATGAAAGATGAGGACGGGAACACGCTCAAAGATAAAGACGGGCATGTGATCCGCGGATACTCATTTACCGACAAAAATCTTACGGCTGATACCAAATACAAATACAGGATGAAAGTGAGGAGGTCAAAGCTTCCGGGAGAGAGTATCTTCAGCCCGGTGATCGAAGCAAGGACAGATGTCAGCACCAAGCCTGATCTTTCACTCTTGACTGATGCACTCACGATCTATCCTGACAGTACGTATAACATCAAAACCGTACTGGAAAATCCTGAGGAATATCAGGACAATAAGAGTTATCAGTGGCAGAAATACAATTCAAAGAAACGTAAATGGGAAGATCTTGAAGGCTGCGACAAGGAAGTTCTGCATTTCTTCAACTGTACCCCAAAAGACGCCGGGACTTACAGATGCCGTGTAAATCTTGTAAGGAGGAAAGAGAGCAGCCCGCAGT
The DNA here is from genome assembly GCA_902773445.1 of uncultured Lachnospiraceae bacterium. Classification (GTDB taxonomy): domain Bacteria; phylum Bacillota; class Clostridia; order Lachnospirales; family Lachnospiraceae; genus RUG842. The sequence goes on from CACYEU010000220.1 coordinate 2,877, forward strand.
ATATCTCAACGTTCACTGAAAGCTGCGACGTGAGCTTCTCGTTGAGATCGGTACAATTCAGCGATATACGCGTGTTCGAAGGCGAGGGCAGCTCCAAGACGAACACCGGACTCTATGTGAATGTTTCCAATACGAGCCAGGCTAGTCTTGAGAAACCGACCGGCATGGTGGTCTTCGACATAGAAGGTCCGAACGGCAATATCAGAGTCGCCGGACGTATCGATGAAGAGACCGGAGACGTAAGGATCAACAGCATCGAAGACCGCATCGAAGACCTCGGCATCAGCGGGTTCGTAGACGGTGGATATATGATCACGTGCTACTATGAAGGAAACGCGATATTCTATCCCGCAAAAGATACTGAGGAATACCATTATCTCAGAAATATAGACGCGAGCATGTTCCTGTCGCTTCAGTCTTCATACTATTTCGGAGAAGATATAGCGGCTACGATGGGGCTCTTTGAATACAACAGAGATATCTCCGGCAAGATCTCCAGAAAAGACTATACAGACAAGATCACTGAGGTGAAGGTCTATCAGACCGATGAGACCGGGACCGGTATGACGGGTCAGGCCATTGCTTCGTATGACATGACCGAAAAGGACGCCACAGCTGAGCTGCCGCTCAACAAGGCGCTCGCAGGCCAGGCTTACGTCGTAGTCTACATGGAAGGGGTCAGCGGACCGGCCGCGTCGAAGGTGATCACTACCCGCAAGGTCCCGCTTGAGCTTGACATAACAGACAAGACGTCCGGGACCGGAAATACGATTGAGCAGATGACCGTCGACGACGTAACACTTTCAGGCGGCATTGATCCGAAAAAAGCGAACATCGAAACTGCCGCAGGCAAAAAGAGCCTGTCCGACTTCATGCTGTTCAGATACTATCAGCTGAATGGCGATTATATCTGTAATTCGAAGAACTTCATCCCGGATAAGTTCATACCTGCTTTATACAATGCGACCGTTGAGTTGGAAACCTCTGAGGACGGAGATGATACGAGATGGTTCTATACGCCTGTATATAAAGGCGGCAGGTTCATGGTAGTAAGCAATTACTATCTGATATCCGCCGGCCCGGAAGACAGCAGTACGGGAAGCGTGAGAATGATATCGCCTGACAAGAAAACGGACTTCACAAGAGAAGGATATGTCGGCGGTACCAAGATCGTACTCAAGGCTGAGCCGAATCCGGGATATGAGATCAGCAAATGGATCGTCGATGACTGCGGTAACAAGACAACATATCCGGGCACGGAGAGCTTCAGCTTCACAGTAAGGAGCCAGAGCACCAGCGGAGACGGAGAAGTTAAAATCTCTGCTGTGATGGAACCTAAGAACAACAAGATCAAGATAGACAGTATCGGAGGCGGCAGAGTATCCGTGACGCCTGAAATCAATAGCGGTGACAATGTCCTTGCAGGGACAAAGATCACGCTCAAGGCAACTCCTGACAGCGGATGGAAATTCGCGGAATGGCGCCTGACCTCGCTTGGCGGCAACAGCATCGTATCCGGAGGAACTGCAGGCGAAGACGGAGTAAGCAATACCAAGGAATACACCATGCCTGACAGCTCAGCCGAAGTCTATGCTGTGTTCGCGAAACAGACTGCGGATGTGTACGCTTCCGACGGACTGGAGGTATTGTTTGTGAACGATGGCGGCGATCCTTATCATGATGTGGGAGAACTTGTCATGACGGAGAAGGGCAGGAATGTCCCTCTGGGATCCGAAGTGATCGTACGGACCAAGCCGGGCTTCACACTTGCCTTGGGAACAGAGTGGAATGCTACAGTCATCGATAAAGCAGGAGTAGAGCAGATACCGGAGGTGACAGAGACGATGTCACAGGGAAGGAAAGCATGTACATTCACACTTCCGGACAACGCGTCATCATGCTTCGTATCTGCTGAGACAGAAAGAGGAGTATTCACAGTAATCGCTGATTCTGACGATGCTGACTTCACGATCGCGGTCGATGGGGACGTGAAGGAAGGGGATACAGTGGAGGATATAACCGCCGGCTCGCAGGTCGATATCACTGCCATACCGGACAGAGGCAGGCGCGTCTCGGGCTGGATCATAAACGGAGAGGAGAAATCGACAAAAGATACGATATTTACCTGTAATATCACAGAGAATATGAACGTTTCGGTAACGACAGAGTCTGTTGCCCTCTACTCGATGAGCATAACCGCTGAGGGCGGCGGCACGCTTGAATATGAAGTAAGTGATTCTGAGGGTAAATGGCAGGCCGGTGACACGGTAGGTGAAGAGGATACCGGCTATACAGCCGGCGTATATCAAGGTGAGTCCGTACTCTTCCGCTCTGCTTCGGGAGACGAGGAATACACGCTCACTTCAATCACCGTAAATGGTGAGAAGCAGACCCTTGATGACGGCGCGTTCAGGATCACCAATGCAGACGGCGATCTTGACATAAAAGCTACGTTCAGCCCGAATATTTATTTCTCCGCTGAGGTGAACACCGATTTCCGGGATAACAGCGCGACTGTTCTCAATACCGGCGGAGGAGTGATCGAAAACGGAGAGATCATGCCGGCAGCCAAGAACAGGGCAATTTCATTTGATGTTGCAGTACCTGCCGAGTATCAACCGTATGTCAAAGTGGTCGGCTCGGATATGGATCCGGACGAATACGGGGATGTTGATTATCTGAAGTACAAGGGGCAGCCTGAAGACTATGACAACGAAATGAAACTGTATCACTTCATCACTGAAAGGATCACATCAGATGTCAAGCTGATCATTTCAGATCATGACACCAGATATATCAGCGATGAGGAAGATCTTACAGCTTACTTCGAGGAGTTGTCCGTCAGGCAGAATCAGTATAGTCAGCCGGATGCTGTCCTGCTTCGTGACATAAATATGAGCGGCGAAAGCATAGAAACTGTCAATGATATGTACGCGAACTTCGACGGCAACGGATACACGATCAGCGGTCTGACGATATCGGACAACGATAATTTCCATGGCCTGTTCGGCACGATCCATGAAGGTGCCAAGATCAAGGATGTGGTATTCGATGAGCTTCGTGTATATCAGAGAGTGCCTTATAATTGCGGACTGCTGGCGGATACTAACGAAGGAACCATAAGCAGAGTGTCCATCATCGGAACGTCCGTATTCAATGTCGAAGGTGACGATACCGACAGCGACTACAGAGGCGGGTTCGCATATGAGAATCTGGGTACGATAGAATACAGCATGATACGCGGGCTTACTTTCAATCTCTTCAATGCCCGCGGAACCGTTGTGGCAGGAGGAGTGGTATTTAACCAGCAGGATGGTGCCGAACCGAAAGCGTCAATGACCGGAAACTATTTCGAGAGCATTGGCACAAATGCAGGTGTCATGGAGGAAAATATCGTTGCTCTCGCCGGTGACCCGGATCCGCACAAGGGAAGCTTCACATCGAATTACTATCTGCAGACGGATGAAACGACAGATCCGCATGGTATCGACGCACTTGACGGGGAGCAAACCGAAGTTGGACAGCTGCCGGCAGAGTTTTTCAGGAAACTCGCGTATGAGATGAATAAGAAGCTCGGCGGGGATTTCTATGGCGTCTCGAAGAATCCGGATGACCGGAAGATCTATGTCCTTATCGGAAAAGACGATGCGCATGTTGCTCCGGTCAAAGTAGAATATGTTTTTGGAAAGAAGGTCACTGTATATACCGCTCCGGGCAACGTCACGCTTCCGGGAGAAGAACTCTTCGAAACCGTACCGGCAGTCTGGGAGGTCGGCAACAGATCATATCTTCCGGGAGAGAAGATCGATGTACAGAACGACACAAGGATCGTCGGGGTATCAGAAGAAGACTTCGGCGAATACACAGCGATCCTGTCGCTGACAGATGACGACGGTAACGTGCTGGAAACTGTCTGCTACAAGAATGTGGACGATGCGATAGCGGCGGCCACTGAGCGGGGAGCTGATGCAAAACAGAAGCTTCAGATCATAGGAAACGCTGTCATTTCGGGTGAAATGCAGAATGTGAGCGCGAATACCACGATCATTGTCAAAGAAGGAGCAACACTGAAGATCAGCACCAATACACAGATCAACAATAAAGGCACTATTCTTCTTGAGGACGGGGCTGTGGTCAACAAGTACGGAAGCCTGATGAATGAGGGAAGCATAAGCATAGCTGAAGATGCAGAACTTATCAACTACGGAAGCGCTTTCGACAATATGAACGGCGGTACTGTCACCGGCAAAATCACCTGCAAGCCGCATTTCTTTGGAAAGTGGATACTTGCGGATCCGCCTACATGTTCAGCTGAAGGCGAAGAAAAGAGAACCTGTTCAGTCTGCGGACATGAGGAGACGCGGGAGGTTGAGGTCGATCCGGACGCTCACGAATGGGGTGATTGGGTCGTAACAAAAGAAGCCACTGAGATCGAAGAGGGAGAAGAGACCCGCACATGCCTGCATAACGAGTCACACACGGAGACCCGCGTGATTCCTGCAACAGACCATCAGCACGTCCTTTCCAAAGTCGATGCCGTGGAAGCCACGTGTGAAGAGGATGGCAACACTGAATACTGGGTATGCTCCGGAGGCGTCAGACCCTGCGGGCGTTACTTCAGTGATGAAGAAGGAAAAGAAGAGATCGACATCGAAGATACCATTGTTCCGGCCAAGGGCCACGACTGGGATGTAGGCACAGTCACGAAAGAGCCGACAGTCACTGAAGAGGGAGAGATGACATTTACCTGCACTGTTTGCGGTGCAACGATGACCGAGCTGATCCCCAAACGTGATCCTGCAGATAAGGATGCCCTGATCCGGGCGATCGAAGAGGCTGAAAAAGATGCTGAGGAAACGAAGGTATCTGAAGATGGCAGTGATGTCGCGCCGGCGGATACCTGGGTCGATCAGGAGACGGCTGATAAGCTGAATGAAGCCATCGAGCAGGCCCGGGCAGTTGCCGATGATCCGAACGCGACTCAGGATGAGGTCGATCAGGCGGCCGAAGCCGTCAAAAAGGCGCAGGAAGAGTTCGATGATGCTAAGCAGGAAGGCAGGCAGGCACAGTCTTCGAAGCCAATCTACCGCCTGTACAATCCTAAGACAAAAGAACATCTCTGGACTTCAAGCGCCAAAGAGTACAATGTTCTTCCGGGATACGGATGGAAGCAAGAGGGTATAGCATGGGAGGCTCCGCAAGGCTCGACTCACAATGGGAAAAGCTGTAAGCCTGTTTATCGCCTGTACAATCCAAAAACCACAGATCATCACTACACGGCCAACGCCAATGAAGCGAAGACCCTGACAAGTCAATATGGCTGGACATATGACAACAACAAAAAACCGGTCTTCTACTCAGGCGGAGACGTACCGATCTATCGTCTGTACAACAAGACATTTAAGGTCGGCTCGCATCATTTGACCAAGTCGAAGAAAGAGTATGATACGCTCGTAAACTATGGCTGGAAGCAGGAGGGAATTACACTGTATTGTGTAAAATAAAGCCTGTCCGGCACAGTCACCGATAAGCTATGTGATTCTTTCGGAAGTATTGGGGGCTGCCGCGATCTGCGGCGCCCCCTGATAAAAAATCTTCTGCGATCTGCGCAAAGACAGCAGTGCCTTCCAAAAGGACATCTTCGTCAATGTCAAAACGGCTGGTGTGATGATCGATATCCGTACCTTTTTCCGGATTTGAAGAGCTGAGGAAGAGAAACGCTCCGGTAGTCTCTTCGAGATAGCGTGAAAAATCATCCCCGCCCTTGATGGGGTTTTCCATCTGTGTGAGCACCTTCTCCCGGCCAACAACTTTAGCGGCGGAGTCTGCTGCAAATGCGGCCATACCGGCACCGTTGATAAGCGGCTGAGTGCCCGGCTTTAATTAAAAGGCGATATCGCCGCCAAATGCTTGCGCGCATTCCCTCGAGACTTCCTCGGTCCTGCGGGCAAGTTTTTTTCGGATCTCCCCGTCAAGTGCACGGATCGTGCCCTTGATCTGAACGGTGTCCGGAATGACATTTTCGTAATTTCCGCCGTGGATCGTTCCGACAGAAATGACCGCCTCTTGCCTGCTGAAGAACGGCTGTCAGACCGATAGCCAGATTCAGTGTGGACGTAGGCTGATAACTGGGTCCCATGATGATCGCGCCGGACAGACCTTCGCCGAACTTTTCGATAAACTGACGTGCCAGGAAGGAGCCCATGCTGTGTCCGAGCAGAAAATACGGAGCATCAGGATACTTTTTCTGGGTGTCTTCCCGCAACTGCTGCATATCGCCGAGGACGCAGAAGTTTCCGTCGTGCTTGGCGAAATAACCGAGCTGAGATTCGTCTGTCACAGACTTTCCGTGTCCGAGAATGTCATTGCCGACCACATAGAATCCCTTTGATGCCATAAACTTCGCAAAGCGGTCATAGCGGTCAATGAACTCGACCATACCGTGCGCGATCTGCAGAATTCCGCGCACTTCCGTTTCCGGGATCCATTCGATTGTATGCAGTTGTGTCAGCCCGTCTTTAGAGGGAAAATAGAATTCTATTTTCATTAAGGCTCTCCTTAGTTTTGTCCTTTAGTTTTATCCTGTGGGATTTGTTTGACACATACGTGGTATTGTATTCTCGCACGTTTTGTCAATGAATCAGACAACCGAATAATCAGATATGATCTCAGGGCTGAAATCTCTCTGTACTGCTGCGAAAAATGCTATAATAATGCTATGAAATATATCAGTCAGGACAATCTGAACAAAATCATAGAATTGAGACATGTTCTTCACAGGAATCCGGAACTGTCGTTGCAGGAATCCGGAACGATCAGGATATTAAAGGACTTTCTGCAGGAACACACGACTCTTGAGATCGTTGACAGAGACGGCTGGTTTTATGCGGTAAAGCACGCTTGTGCTGACCCGATGCCATCACCGATCGCTTTCCGGGCAGATATGGATGCCCTGCCGATGGATGAAAATCTTTCCCTGTCTTACAGCTCTGTCCATAATGGTGTTTCGCATAAATGC
>CACYEU010000221.1 GCA_902773445.1 uncultured Lachnospiraceae bacterium
GCAAGCTCTGTCGATATTACAAGCGGTGAGAAGATGACCAGTGTCTCCAAAGCGATCCTCGGCGCATCGCAGGACATCTATTGCAATACAAAGAATCTTTATATTGCAAGTCTCGATTATACGACTGAGAGCGGGGCGACAAAACTGATCAGAGCCGGGCTTAACAACGGTGAGCTGAAGTTTACAGCGGCCGGAAAAGTGCGCGGACATATCATCGGTCAGTTTGCGATGGATGAGAGCGACGGCTATTTCAGGATCGCGACGACAGCGAATAAGAACGGACATGATGTGAACAATCTCTACGTACTCAACAGCAAGCTGGAGGAAGTCGGCAGCGTCAAAGGGTTCGCGCGCAATGAGTCGATCAAAGCGGTCAGATTCATCGGCGACCGTGCCTATGTGATCACCTATGAACAGATCGATCCGCTGTTTGTGCTCGATTTAAGCGACCCGCAGGATCCGGCGATCGACGGTGAAGTGAAGATCAGCGGTTTTTCGACACTGCTTGTTCCGACCGAAGATAACAAGCTTGTCGGTATCGGATACGCGACAAAAGACAACGGATACGGAGGACAGATGGAGGCCGGGGTCAAACTTGCCCTGTTCGATGTCAGTGATCCGTCGAAACCGGCTGTTGTCGATGAGAAAGAGTTCCCCGACATGATCAGCGAAGCGCAATACGACCATCATGCTCTGCTTCAGAATAACGAGAAAGGATATCTGGCGATCCCGTATGAATTTGATATAATGACGGACGAAATCGTTGTTGAAGATGCCGAAGAACGGAAAGCGACGGACATGCCGCCTGAAAAACCGGACAGAACCGGCGGAGGTGTGCTGGTCTTCAGAACCGGCGATCAGATCGATATTGTCGAAGACCATGTGATCGAAGGCGATGCCGGCATCAGGCGGTGCATCTGTATCGACGACTATATTTATTCGGTCAGTGATGCCGATGAGATCATCGGATTTGAGATGAAATAAGCCCGGTCATCGATCCGGAATCGATAACAGGAAATCATTGCAGGCGGCACAGATTGTGCCGCCTGTCTTTGCTGCAACTGTATATTGTATATTGGGTCCGAAAGTGGTAATATAAATAAAATGGGTTTTTCTGAGCAGGAGGCAGACAGAAGACCTATAGCGCCAGGACCGTAATAGGTTGACGAGGATGGCAGTTATCGAAAGACTCGGCGGGTGCTGCCACGGCGTATGCGGGTCGTCAGGAAGAAAGCAAAAAGCAGAATCAACACTGTAACAGAGGTTCTTCCGCCGCATCAATACATTTATAAAGGAGTCAGTATGTATACAATTAACGATCTTTATGATCTTGATCACACACTGGCCGCTGAGTATCTGCGCGGGTTTACATATCCGTGGGAGGCTCTTGCGGGCATTAAAGATTTCATTCTTGAGCTTGGGCCGACTCTCGGTCCGGATTATGAAGAACGCGCCGAGCATGTATGGGTCCATAAAACCGCCAAAGTATTCGAATCGGCTTATCTCGGAGCACCGTGCATCATCGGACCGGAGACAGAGGTCCGGCACTGTGCGTTTATCAGAGGTTCCGCGCTGGTAGGAGCTAACTGTGTTGTCGGCAATTCAGTCGAACTGAAGAATGTCATTCTGTTCGATCATGTCCAGACACCGCATTACAACTATGTCGGCGATTCGATTCTCGGTTATTACAGCCATATGGGCGCTGGTTCGATCACATCCAACGTCAAGAGCGATAAGCAGCTTGTCGTTGTGCACGGTGACGAGGATATCGAGACAGGGATCAAGAAGTTTGGCGCCATGCTCGGCAATTATGTCGAGGTCGGCTGCAATGCGGTCTGCAATCCCGGAACTGTGATCGGACAGCATTCAATTGTCTATCCGACATCATGTGTACGCGGCGTTGTACCGGCAGAGTCGATTTATAAAAACAATGGTGAGATCATAGCAAAGAAATAAGAGGAGAGTAAGTATGAGAATCGTTATTCAGGACAATTATGACAAGATGTGCCTTTGGGCAGCAAACTATATTGCGGACAAGATCAACAGCCACAAAGAGGACCGTCCGTTCGTTCTCGGCCTTCCGACAGGATCAAGTCCGGTCGGCGTCTATAAGGAATTGATCAGAAAGAACAAGGCCGGCGAAGTTTCTTTCGCGAACGTCGTGACATTCAATATGGACGAGTATGTCGGACTTCCGCACGATCATGAGCAGAGCTACTGGTATTTTATGTACGACAATCTTTTCAACCATCTGGTCGATATGAAACCCGAGAATATCAATATTCCCGACGGCATGGCTGAAGATCCCGAAGCCGAATGCGCCCGCTATGAGGAGAAGATCGCGTCATACGGCGGCATCGATCTGTTCATGGGCGGCATCGGTGTTGACGGCCACCTGGCTTTCAATGAACCCTACACGAGCCTGTCTTCACGCACCGGCGTGCGCGCGCTGACGACTGATACAAAGATCGTCAATTCTCGCTTCTTCGGCAATGATCCGGGAAAAGTTCCCTCGACGGCACTGTCTGTCGGTATCGGTACTGTGACCGACTCCAGGGAAGTTCTGATCCTGATCTCCGGACACAACAAGGCACGCGCTCTTGCGGCGACTGTTGAAGGCGGTATTTCCCAGAAATGGACCTGCAGCGCGCTTCAGATGCACAACGGCGCGATCATCGCCTGCGATGAGGAAGCCTGCGGCGAACTGACTGTCGATACCTACAAGTATTTTCTGGATATCGAAAGGGGTGAGCGTCTGTAATGGGTAAATATTTCGGAACCGACGGATTCCGGGGTGGCGCCAATGAGACGCTGACATTCCGGCATGCCGTTAAGATCGGCCGTTTTCTCGGCTGGTATTACGGCGCGAGACTTGGCAAGAAAGCTGATATTCTGATCGGCAAAGACACAAGACGTTCGAGCTATATGTTTGAGTATGCTCTCTGCACAGGACTGATGGCTTCAGGCGCTGATGCCTATATCATGCATGTCACGACGACTCCGTCGGTCGCCTATACGACCAGAGTCGATGATTTCGACTGCGGCATCATGATCTCAGCGTCGCATAATCCGTTTTCAGACAACGGCATCAAACTGCTCAATGCAAACGGCGAGAAGATGGATGAGGAGACGATCCTCAAAGTCGAGGAGTTTCTCGATGACAAGATCGATGTCCCGGTCGCGAGCGGACGTGATATCGGACGGACAGTCGACTATGTCGAAGGCCGCAACCGTTATATCGGCTATCTGATCGGACTGTCAAAGTATAGTTTCAGAGGCAAGAAAGTCGGCCTGGACTGCGCGAACGGAGCATCGTGGTCGATTGCGAAAGCAGTCTTCAACGCACTTGGCGCAAAGACTTATGTTATCAACGACGAGCCGGACGGCTACAATATCAACACCGACTGCGGAAGCACACATATCGAGCATTTGCAGCAGTTTGTCCTTGACAACGGGCTGGATGTCGGATTTGCCTATGACGGCGATGCTGACCGCTGTCTGTGTGTCGATGAAAAAGGCAATATCGTCACCGGCGATCACATCCTGTACATTTACGGATGTTATCTGAAAGAGCGCGACAAACTGTTCGGCAATAAGATCGTGACGACAGTCATGAGCAATTTCGGTCTCTACAAGGCTCTCGACAAAGTCGGGATCGACTATGACAAGACGAAAGTCGGCGACAAGTATGTCTATGAAGACATGAGTGATAACGGTTACCGGATCGGCGGAGAGCAGAGCGGTCATATCATCTTTACAAAATACGCAACGACCGGCGACGGGATCCTGACATCGCTGAAGATGATGGAAGTCATGATCGCAAAGGATAAACCGCTGAGTGAACTTGCCGCACCGGTCAAGTTCTATCCGCAGGTCCTCAAAAATGTCAGGGTCAAGAGCAAACCCGATGCGCAGAACGATCCCGATGTTCAGGCAGCAGTTAAAAAGGTTGCCGAAGAACTCGGTGACGACGGCCGCATTCTCGTGCGCGAGTCCGGTACAGAACCGGTCATCCGCGTGATGGTCGAGGCCGGAAGCAATGAGATCTGCGAGAAATATGTTGACAGTGTCATCGATGTCATAAAGGCGAAGGGACATATCGAATAGGCTTATGAAATACTGCCCGAACTGTGGAGCATCAAATAAAGATCAGGCGCACTTCTGCACAAACTGCGGAAGTGCGCTTATGTCTGTCAGAAGACACGCTGAAGACAGAGGCGACGAGACGATCCTGTTCAGCGATGTGGCCGGACGGCGCCGTCAGGCTCCGGCAGGCAATGCCCCAAACGGCAGTGCCCAGCTGATCTTTCTGGATTTTGACGGAAGACTGACGACGATCCCTCTTGAGAGCAAAAGGATCTGGCTGTTCGGAAGAATCACACAGCATAACAAGCCGGACTTCGGGACAACGTCTCCGATCGTCAGCCGCGAACAGGGTGTCTTCATCAAGACAGAAAACGGATGGATCTTCAGAGATTACAACAAGAAGAACAGTACATTTCTCAATGATACGAAGCTGAACGGCCAGGAAGTCCATTTGCGCAATCTCGATGTCTTAAAGGTCGATTCCGACCTCACACATAATCCCAACGCGCACGGCGTTTGCATGGTGTTCCTGACGACTCCGACACTCGGCCGGTGGAAGGCAGTCGGATTGTCTGACGTCTTACGGATCGGACGCGGCACCAATAACGATATTCAGATACCTGAACCGTATATTTCCTGGCATCACTGCGAGATCCGCACTGACGGCACCGGCTGTCGGATCATTGATCTGAACAGCCTGTCGGGGACATGGGTCAACGGAAAGCGTATTCGCGAAAAGGTGCTGCGTGAAAAAGACATCATCAGTATCTGCGACCGGTATTTTATCTACACAGACAACACGCTGATCTACAACGAGACCTCTTCGCGAAGCGGAGTGCTTCTCAAGGCGCATATCAACAAGAAAACAGTCGCGGGCAACAAAGTTCTGCTGCGCGATATCGATATTGAGATCAACAAAGGAGAGATGGTTGCTCTGCTCGGGGGATCCGGCGCAGGCAAGACAACGCTGATGGACTGCCTCAACGGTATGAACACCAAGGGAGTCGACGGCGATATCCGGTTTGAAGGGGAGGATCTCGTCAGAAACTTCGGGCGGTTCAAATATATGATCGCCAGCGTCCCGCAGCAGTCGACATTCCATGACAAGCTGACTGTTGAACGGGAGATGACGATCGCCGCCCAGCTCAGACTTCCCGACGATACGACAAAAACGGAGATCAAAGCTGCTGTCGACCGTGTCATCAAACAGCTCGGACTCAGTCCGAGGCGCAGGACAAGGATCTGTAAGTGCAGCGGAGGCGAGCAGAAGCGTGTCAATATCGGTATGGATCTGGTGGCTTCAAAGAAGCTGTACTGTCTCGACGAACCGGATGCCGGACTTGATTCCAATTCGATCCGGGAGTTGTTCGGATTCCTCAAAAAGATGGCGGAAGAAGACGGCAAGACATTTATCATTATCATCCACAATATTGCCGAGATCGACATGTTCGATAAAGTCATTATGCTCGGCAAGAAGAATGATGTCGGACGTCTTGCATGTATGGGGACACCGCAGCAGGTCAGAGATCATTTCGGATGCGAGATCAGCGGAGCATACAAGCTGCTTGCAGACGATCCGGGGAAATATATCCGTGATTAGAGGCACACGATGAAAGCATTCAAACAGTGGTGGATCGAGACAAAAGCATATTACTATATCCTTATCAGCGACACAGTGAAGTTTCTGATCTCGCTGATCTTTCCGCTTGCCGCGGCGGCCGCGATCGTACTGATCGCGAGCAAGGACATGTATAAATATGCCGACCCGACCAAGACAGGGTGCTTTTTCATAACATGCGCGGCGATCTGGGGCGGACTGTTCAATTCGATCCAGATCATTGCAAGCGAGCGTGCCAATATTAAGCGCGAGATGGTCAACGGTCTGAAACCCCGCTGTTATACCGCATCCCGCGCGGTACTGCAGTTTGTGCTTTGTTTTCTGCAGAGCATGATGCTCACAGCGGCTTTCGTCGGAATGGACCGAGTCTCAAAAGGGACAATGCCCAAAGACGGCATTATCTTCGGAAACACTCTCATCGAATTCTTCATCGGAGTCTTTTTGCTGATGTACGCGACCGATATGATGGGCATGTTCGTTTCAAGCCTCGTTAAGACAGTCGAGTCCGGAACGGCGATCGCCCCCTACATTCTGATCGCGCAGCTGATCTTTTCCGGAGCATTTCTCGAATTAAAAGGAGTCTTCAAAAAGATCTCCACTGTCATGCTCAGCCGCTGGGGAATGGAATCATTCGGAAGTACATGCCGCCTGAACAAGATGGATCTGAAGATCGTCACAGAGCTTCCCAAGGGGATCACGCTCGAAAAAGAAGCGGATGCGATGTATAAAGCGACGGCGGGGCATCTCTGGAAAGTCTGGATCGTTTTGCTTGTGTTTATTATCGTTTTCATAATCGGCAGCAATCTGGCGATTCACAGGGTATCGAAGGATACCCGGTAAAAAGAGGGAACATTTGATGCTAAAGGAGAATTATGATGAGCAATAATGAGACGAATGACAAAAAGTATTTAAAGCCGTTAGGCTGCAAAACAGAATCGGGCCTTGTCGGCGTTTTCAAAGGCATCGCAGTTCTGATCTGGACTGTCGGAATCATTGCGGGCATTGTGGAAGCAATCGCGCTCAACCAGGCGTTTGATTCATTCTATTACAGTGGCGGAGGCGGACAGGGGATCCTTGTGATGTTCATTATATGGATCGGAGCAGGCGTGTCGGGATTGATGCCCTATTCTCTGGCGATCATTATCAGTTCACTGCAGACGATTCAGAATCAGGGTTATGAGATCACTGATCAGAAGCCTGAGAATGCGATGGTCGTGATTCCGAAAAAGGCAGCGGAAGAAGTGAAAAAAGCAGAGAAGGAACCAGTACTGCCGGCAGAGCAGCCGAAAAAAGACGAACCGGTTTCAGGCGGATTCTGCCCGGTCTGCGGAAAACCGTTGTCACCGAATGCAAGATTCTGTAACGGATGCGGTACAAAAGTTCAGTAATGAGGGCAGGATGTTATGAAGTATTGTGATTATTGCGGGAAAGAAATACCCGCCGAATCAGTATTCTGTCCGGAATGTGGGGCGAAATTAACACACGAAAACCAGGATGACGAATCGACCGTGCTGCTGACATCAAATAATGGCAGCACTGATCCTTACTATTCACCATACCCTTCGAAAAAGGATAACAGCAAGCGGCTCACAATGCTAATTGCGTTGGTCCTCTCGATCCTTGTGTTAACAGTCGCAGCGATCTTTATCGTTAAAATGGTGAAGTCATCCGGCAAAGAAGACACAAAAAAAGAAGAAGTCGAAGATCAATCGAACGATAAGAAAAAATCGAAAGAGGCGGAAGAGGACAAACAGGAAGAACCGATTAGTGATACGGCAAAGCCGCAGGAAGCACAAAATGAGCCGACCGGGGATATCGATGAATCCAAACCAGCATCTCCGGAACCAGCAACCGGGGAAAATGAAGATATCCTTCACATCAGAGCGGTTTACAATGACATTATGACCGGTATTTCCAACGGCACATATATCCATTATGGAGATGAGAGTGCCGGCGGCTATGCAGACAGAGATCATATCGTCAAACGAATCGATTTATCACCTGGACAGTCACATGTCGATCCGTCGAGCACCGAGCAATATTACTATGAATATGCAGGCGGAAAGTACAATCTGGTCTTTGTCTATTCGTCAGTCAACGGAAACGACCAGAACAGATACTATTTTAAGGACGGGACGATGATCCGCTGGATCACGCCTGATAAGCAATATCATGCACGGGACGCAGAGTATAATCAGCGAGAAGAAACTCTGTACAGTCAAGGAAATCATGAGATTGCGCTGGCCGTCGGCCGCGGGGATTGATCAACAGGAAAAAGAAGGATCAACAGGATCGTTTTGAATCAGTACGCATACTGTGCGTACTGATATTTTTTTGACAAGCAAGTTGATCGTATGGTATTATAACCTTCGGGGGAAAGTACCATGTCAAACAGATCCAAATCTGAGCATGGTCAAAAGCAAGGGAGTTCTTTTCGTAGCATCAACAGTTATTATCGGGATGAGAAACCATGGCATTTTGCGGCAATTGCGGAAAAGAAATCTCCGATCATGCATCTTTTTGCAAATTCTGCGGAGCAAAAGCAAATTCACCAATCGAACAAAAACCAATCAAAGAAAAGAAGCCGGTCAGCAAGAAAATCATTCTGCTGATCGTACTTGCTGTTGTCGTTGCCGCCGCAGCGATCACTGCAGGTTTTCTTATAAAGCGCGCCAATGATAAAAAGAAAGTTGCTCAGGCGATCAAAACTGCCAGACACCATTTTGAGAAAATGGAATACGACAAGGCAATCGATGATCTGGCTTTGGCGATCAGGATCGACCCGAACAATCCCGATGCATATATCATTCTAGCTCGCTCTTATGAAGAAATCGGCGATAATGAAAACGCAGAGAAGAACTATAAAAAGTGGGACAAGAACAGGGATAACGATAATAAAACGAATAAACAACCTGGGGATAAGCCACATGAAGGCAGCTACGGAGATGCACCCGACCAAAAGCATAAGCCTTCTGATAAAGATTTGAAAGCATTTCTTGATGCAGGAAGATTCTATATTTCTATCAATGACTATGACGCAGCCAAGAAATCGGTAAGTGACGGTATTGCATTGATTCCAAAGGGGACTGCTGACAATACTGAACAGCTTTCAACTGATGAATTGATTAGAAAAAATGCTAATCCTGACAAGCGAAGTGTCAGAGAACAGCTGTTCACAATGAAGAAAGACTTAGATATCGGATATTATGAGTTCTATTATGTGCGTGTTGTCAACAAATCTGTTGATGATACGAATCCGTATGGAGAGAACACGAAGACCAACTACGACTATGAATATGATAAAAGCGGACGTCTGTTCAGAATCACCGGTCATATCAACGGCGGCGATACCGATGTTATCCGACTGAGCTATGACGATGAGGGACATTTGACCGGGGTGACGTCAAGCAAACGAAAAAATCGATTCGAGTATAAATACAGTGATGACGGCATTCTTAAATCGGTCGACACTGAGGCAGACGGCAAAAAGTCCAGCCACACTTATACATCAAAAGATGGTAATATTACCGGCTGTAAAGACGGAGAAGGCAAGGAAAAGACGTATCAATATAAAAACGGCCGTGTTTCGGGGATCGAAGTGGAAGAAGAGGGCAAATCAACCGAGCTGAAGATCAAAGAAGAGAACGGTCTGATCGTCGAAGTCAGCTGTGAAGGCAAGCAGGCTGCCATCTGTGAGTATGATCAATACGGCAATATGACAAAGATATCTGATGCTGACAATATATTAGGCGAGGGAGCCGGGACAAAGACTTATGAATACAAACAGATCAGAGTCAAACGAGGAAGCTGGAAACCTAACGAATACACTAATCCAACAGTCACGGGAGTAATCACAAGAGCTCAGTACAATCAGATTATCAAACAGACAGGACACAAGGGGTGTGAAGACCTTTCGAAGGATCCGGCTGAGGTATTGAAGGAACTTCAGGGAGTGAAAGAAGCTGCTATAAAAGAACTTGAATCTTATAAGCAGGCAAGTGCTTATCGCGTTGCTCAGCAGGAAGAACTGAAGAAAGCGATCGAAAACGGCAAAAAGTCGATTCAAGGTGCTATGGACAAGAAGGATGTCGAGAGTGCATTGGCCAGCGCCAAGAAGAATATCGATACAATTAAGACTGATGCACAACTCAAGGAAGAGGAAGAAGCGAGAAAACTGGCAGAGGCGTATGAAAAGATAGCCGGTAGTTATTCATACGTAGCTCCGACGGGAGGCATGAGGCAGGAACTTAACATACAAAACTCAGGAACGGGAACAATGCATACATTTCACGCGATGAGTCCGGAAGAGAGTACCGATTCATGTAAGGTCTCCATAAAAAGTGTTGAGGTTAATGGAGATGTCAACTTTACGGTTGTCTGTTCAGGCGAATATGCGTACACATATAACTTTACCTATATAGCGGCCAGAGGTGTTTTGATTGATAATAGTCAAACTGACGCACCAATCGCGTCGTGGTATACGTGGACTAGGTATTAGCAGATTGATAATACATTTTGCATCAACAGAAGATCAGCACACTGACGATTGTGTGTTGATCTTTTGTATTTGAACGGTCACCTCTGTTCATGACAATAATGATATTTATGTGATATTATATTTATGGGGGGAATATCATGGTTAATAGGGTGTGAGGTCATGCTTTTTTTGCAATTAAGACTAGAGCTATAAGAGGATGAGATATAGACCATGGCATTTTGCGGCAATTGCGGAAAAGAAATCTCCGATCATGCATCGTTTTGCAGATTCTGCGGAGCAAAAGTAAATCCACCAATCGAACAAAAACCAATCAAAGAAAAGAAGCCGGTCAACAAGAAGATCATTCTGTTGATCGTGCTTGCTGTTGTCGTTGCCGCCGCAGTGATCACGGCAGGTTTTCTCATTAAGCGTGCCAATGACAAAAAGAAAGTTGCACAGGCAATCAAAAATGCCAGACAGCATTTCGAAGAGATGGAATACGACAAGGCGATCGATGATCTGGCGTTGGCGATCAGGATCGATCCGAACAATCCCGATGCGCGCATGATCCTCGCGCGTTCCTACGAAGAGACCGGTGATACTGAGAAGGCTGAGGAGAACTTCAAAAAAGCGCTCGCGCACCA
>CACYEU010000222.1 GCA_902773445.1 uncultured Lachnospiraceae bacterium
CGAACTCTGTTCGGAGATCGACGGCGTTCTTCGCATCGACAGAGAAAAGCTCATGGCGGTCAATTCATTCGGACAGATGATGATAGCTACCCGTCACGGAGATTTCCCGGTAAAGAAGGGCGACAAGCTCGCAGGAACGCGCATCATCCCGCTTGTCATCGAAAAAGAGAAGATGGAGCAGGTGAAGGCTGTCGCCGGCGATGAGCCAATCATGAAAGTTGAGCCTTACAACAACCGCAGGGCCGGCATAGTCGCGACGGGCAACGAGGTGTTCTACGGACGCATCAAGGATGAGTTCACTCCTGTCGTGATACAGAAACTCGAAGAAGCCGGCGCTGAAGTAGCCGGCGTGAAGCTGTCTGATGACAACAATGAGAATATAGAAAAATGCATCAGGGAGTTCCTGGATGAAGGATGCGACCTGATAGTCTGCACCGGCGGCATGAGCGTCGATCCTGATGACAGGACACCGCTTGCCATCCGCAACGTGTGCGGAAGCGCGGTCACATACGGAGCCCCGGTGCTGCCGGGCGCGATGTTCATGCTCTCGTACTTTGGAGACGCTAAGATCCCGGTGATGGGGTTGCCGGGCTGCGTCATGTACGCCCGCAGGACTATATTCGATATCGTTCTGCCGAGAGTCATGACGGGTGAGATATTTGAGAAAAGTGACTTCGACAAACTCGGAGAAGGCGGGCTTTGCCTCAACTGCAAAGTCTGCACGTTCCCGAACTGCGGATTCGGGAAATAGGGTGTTGGTCTGATCATGGTGTTACTGATCCAAAGCGCGCAGGATCATGGCATAAACAACTTATTTCAAATGATCGCCGTGTACGCGGTGATACCGGAAAGAAGGAAACCATGAAAAAGAAACTGTTTACGCTGTTTGTTGCTTTCGCGATGGTCTTTGCTCTTGCGGCATGCGGGGGCGGAAGCGGTGAAAGCGAAGATGCCGCGCCTGCTGAAAAGACTACTGTCAATGTGTTCGCTGCCGCTTCGCTCGGCGCGGTAATGGCTGAGTTTGAAGCAAACTATGAAGAGGCAAATCCGGACGTCGACATCGTTGTCAACGCTGACAGCTCGGGAACGCTGCTGACGCAGATACAGGAAGGCGCTCCATGTGACGTATTCTTCAGCGCGGCGCAGAAGCAGATGGATGAGCTTGAGGGAGCCGGCCAGGTAATCGAAGGCACAAGGACCAACGTCGTAAACAACCAGCTCGTGGTCATCACTCAGTCTGACAGCGCGACAGAGGTCACAGGCCTCGCGGATATCGCCAGGGCAAAAAGCATCGCTCTTGCTGACGGTAGCGTACCTGTAGGAAAGTATACAAGACAGGCCATGATCAAGCTCGGTCTTCTCGCTGAAGTCGAAGACCCTGCAGCCATCACGACTCAGGAAGTGTCCGATCAGCTTGGCGGCGTCGAGATCAGCGAGCAGGGCAACGTGAGCAAGGTCCTCGCGGCTGTCGAAGAGGCATCCTGCGAAGTCGGAACTACATACCTCTCCGATACGATCGGACATGATGACAACGTCAGGATCATTGAGATCGTTCCTTACGATGTAACAGGCGACATTATTTATCCGGTGGCTCAGATCGTGAACCCGGACGCTGATGAAACCGAGTCTGCCGCTGCGGCAGATTTCATCGCTTTCATCACAAACGATGAGGCCAAGGCGATATTTCAGCAGTTCGGATTCGATACTGATGTGGAATAACAAAGAAAAGTGAGCGGATTAATAGAATTAGCAAAAACACTGGACTGGAGTCCGCTTTGGATATCCCTGAAGACCGGGGTCGTGGCGACTGTCATTTCGTTCTTCCTCGGTCTTTGGGCTGCCCGCAAGGTGATAAAGAAAGACTACAGGACAAAGTCGATACTGGACGGTATACTGACTCTGCCCATGGTGCTTCCGCCTACCGTTGCGGGTTTCTTTCTTTTGCTGGTCTTCAGCCGCAGAAGGGCGTTCGGGATATTCCTTAACGACACTTTCAACATCCAGGCGGTCCACACCTGGCTCGGCTGCATACTGGCGGCGACGGTAATAGCGTTCCCTCTGATGTACAGGAACGCGAGGGCGGCATTCGAACAGATAGACGCCAATCTGGTATACGCGGGAAGGACCCTCGGAATGTCCGAGACATCCATATTCTGGCGCATAGTAGTGCCGACTGCGGGTCC
>CACYEU010000223.1 GCA_902773445.1 uncultured Lachnospiraceae bacterium
GCTCCCGACGGAAACCGTCAGATGTATCATCTCGGGCATTTCTTCTTTGTCGCGGATCCTGAGGCGTTCTGCGGCAGAGAGACATTTAAAAAGATCGCAGGTGAGATCTGCCGTGATCTGCGCGCCTCAAAGAAAGCACCCGGACACGACCGGATCTACACGGCCGGTGAGAAAGAGTATTTGGTCTGGCTCGAACGCAAAGACAAGGGCGTACCGGTCGGCGAGGCCGTTCAGAAAGAGATCCTCGCGATTCGGGACGAACTGGGGCTTGATTACCACTTTGATTTTGAGTAAGAGACGGGCATCAGGCCTTCATTGTTTATTCGACAAATAGCTTCACCCTCTTGGATCGGTGATCTGAGAGGGTTTTATTTGGTGATGGGTGATTTTTCGAACATAGTATGATTCACACATCGGATGTTGGCTGTAAAAATACCCTTTTAGAATAATCTCAGCTACCAAATGGCTGTTATTATAAATTTATTATAGTATCTCAGCCACTTGTTATCTGCGAATGGCTGAGAGATTTGCATTTTTCGGATTTTACAGCCACTTTAGTGCTGAAAATATCCTTTACATGCTGCTTTTCAGCCGACCCTCCCACAAAAGAGGTCTTTTCTTCAGAATGTTTTATAAATGAAGCGCATGGACATGCTGTCATTGTTTTTGTAGTTTTTCATATGGTGTATTATAATATCTACAGACAGGAAAGGAGAATATCATGAGTTCAATAATTGTACTGACACCGCTGATCGTCATCATCATTCTTTTACTGGTTTTAAATGTCATTATTGTCAGAGAAGGCTATGTCTATGTGATCGAGACGCTGGGAAAATACTCAGCGACCTGGAATCCGGGACTTCATATCAAAATCCCGTTTGTTCAGTCGATCGGACAGAGAGTTTCTCTCAAAGAACAGGTTGCGGATTTTGAGCCGCAGCGCGTGATCACGAAGGACAATGTCACGATCACGTCGGATTCGGTTGTCTACTATAAAGTGTTCAATGCCTATGATTTTACGTACAAGGTGCAGGATGCGCGCCTTGCAATCGAGAATCTGACCGCAACAACACTCAGAAGCATCATCGGCGATATGACTCTTGACGCGACACTGAATTCGCGCGAAGAGATCAACCAGAAAATGCTGCAGATCCTCGATGAAGCGACTGATCCCTGGGGCATCAAGGTGACGCGTGTCGAGATCAAGAATATCACACCGGATCCCGATATGACCGAGGCGATGGAAGCGCAGGCCCGTGCCGAGCGAAATAAGAGAGCACAGATCCTCGAGGCGGAAGGCTTCAAGGAGAGTGCGATCCGAAAAGCTGAAGGCGAGGCGGAGAGCGCGATCAAATCGGCCGAAGGACAAAAACAGGCGACGATCCTTGCGGCTGAAGCTGAAAAGGAAAAGAGGATCCGCGAGGCAGAAGGCCGGGCCGCGGCGATCGAGCGTGAGGGAGAGGCAAAAGCCCGCGCAATCGCTCTCGTTAAGGAGGCCGGCGCCGATGAGGCAGTTCTGACCATGAAGTCTCTTGAGGCATTGGTTGAAGCTGCAAACGGCCAGTCCAACACGATCATTATCCCGAGCGAGATTCAGGGGATCGCGGGGCTTGCCGGAGCAATTAAGAGCGTGACAAAGGAATCATGAACGGAGCTGATTGAGAATAAGGAGGGAACATGAGGTCTTATCAACCGATCAAAGAAGGAAAAGTACGGGAGATCTACGATATAGGCGATCAGCTGATCATGGTGGCAAGCGACCGCATATCGGCCTTTGATGTCATACTGAAGAATCTGATCAAAGGAAAAGGCGTCGTACTGACGCAGATGTCGAAATTCTGGTTTGATCTGACCGGCGATATCGTGGCGAACCATATGGTCAGCACCGATACAGCCGATATGCCGGAGTATTTCAGGCAGGAGGCATTTGAGGGTCGGAGCATGCTGTGCAGAAAGCTTACGATGCTTCCGGTCGAATGCATCGTGCGCGGTTACATTACCGGAAGCGGATGGGCGAGTTACCAAAGCAGCGGAACAGTCTGCGGCATTCCTTTGCCTGAGGGTCTGAAGGAGTGCGATCAGCTGCCGGAACCGATCTACACACCGTCCACCAAGGCTGAGATCGGTGATCATGACGAGAATATTGATTTTGAGCGAAGCATCGAAGTGATCGAACGTGATTTCCCGGGAAGAGGCGAAGAGTATGCGGCGGCAGCCCGTGACTGCACGATCGCACTCTATAAGAAGTGTGCGGATTATGCCCGTGAACGCGGAATCATCATCGCCGATACAAAATTTGAGTTCGGTGTCGACGAGAACGGGCAGATCGTCCTCGGAGATGAGATGCTGACGCCGGATTCAAGCCGGTTCTGGCCTGTCGAGGGATACGAACCCGGTCACAGTCAGCCGTCATTTGACAAGCAGTTTGTCCGTGACTGGCTTAAAGCCAATCCGGACAGCGGTTATGATCTGCCGGATGATGTCATCGGGAAGACGATTGCCAAGTATCAGGAAGCTTATACTCTGCTGACAGGAAAAACACTTTAAAAAAACAGTCTGTGATCATGAAGGGGAGCGGTGTTTATACGCCGCTCCTATATTATTGCCAGAAGCCGGTCTGCGATCAGGTCGGCCATATAGAGCTTATAGGAAAATCTCGACGGCTGAACAGGGACTGTGCAATGATAACTGATCGTGCCTCCTTTTGCCGCGATCGCAAAATACACCTCGCCGGGGATGCTGTCATCATTCGCCGGGTCTGCATTTCCGAAACTGCCTGTGACGCCGACTCCGACGATCGCGCCGTAAGTATTCCGGCAGGCCACGGCCATTGCTGAAGCAGTTTCTTCGGAATAAACACCGAACTGATCAATGATCTCTTCCGGGACGCCCTGGCGGATCTTCGCTTCGTTGCTGTATGTGACAAACGCGCCTTTCATGATGGCGGATGATCCTTCGGTATCGGTGATCAGCGAGGCCACCAGACCGCCGGTGCAGCTTTCCATGGTCGTGATCGTGACACGTTTGTCGATCAGCAGCTCAGTCAGTCTGCGGTATTTTTCATGTACAACGGCTTCATCAACTCTTTTTTCAGACATTGCTCATCTCTCATTTCTGAATACAGGTGTTTTATTTATTAACATTGTACAGTAGAATAGAGTAAAATAGAACATCCGGTCAGCAAATCATTTTGAGGTATACTTATGATCCAGGATATTGATCCGAGCAAACTGTATAACGAGTTTATCAACTGCAGCGCGGTGGACACAGACCGCGTGATGGTCTTTGATCGCGAAGGCAGGATCCTGCTCGGGGATCAGAACGGGAACATCGTCTTTCCGGAGGCAGCCTCTGTCGGTGACCCGGATCCGGTCTATCTCTTTTCTGTCGATGATGACAAGTATTTTCTTTCGCTTAAAACATACGACATCAGTCGGGAAGGGTTCTCCTATTACACGATCAGGGAAGCGCGCGACAGTTTTTCGGGGAAGGAGATCTACGCCGTCTTCACAGCCTATCACCTTTGGGTGTGGTATACGGATAACCGGTTCTGCGGTAAATGCACCGCACAGATGG
This sequence comes from uncultured Lachnospiraceae bacterium, assembly GCA_902773445.1. Lineage (GTDB taxonomy): Bacteria > Bacillota > Clostridia > Lachnospirales > Lachnospiraceae > RUG842. Next base: position 3,577 of record CACYEU010000223.1, read on the forward strand.
TTACATCCGAAAACGAGCGGGCCCTTGTCTGTCCTCAATGCGGGCACACGGTTTATCCGAGGATCAATCCGGCTGTGATCATCGGCGTGATCAACGGTGACTGTCTGCTGGTCACTCAGTACAGGAGAGGTTACCGGCACAGCGCGCTGGTCGCGGGA
>CACYEU010000224.1 GCA_902773445.1 uncultured Lachnospiraceae bacterium
CTTTCCGTGACCGGGCGCATACCAGCCGGTGCCTTCCCAGTTCCATCCGTGCTTTCGGTAGAGAACAGTCGTCTCGTTTATCGAAGTTGTAAACAGATGCTCGCCTGTCTTCGGATTGTAGAGACGATAGACCGGAATGAGATTCTCCCCGTCATCTTCGGTCCCCTCTTCAGCCTGCGTCTCTCCGGGCACTTGTTCTTCCGGCTCTTCTGAGACAGATGCGATATCCTCAGTCTGATCCTCCGGCGCATCAGATTCATTCTCAACAATCTCCTCCGAGGCCGGTCCTTCCGTTTCAGATGCTTCGGCATAGCCTGTGCCCGAAAAAGCAAATGCGGTCAGGACACAGAGTGCCAGTATGATCGCCAGACATTTTGTGGTTTTACAGCTGACTTGCTTCATTGCTTAGAATACCTTGAATGTTCTTTTGCTTCGGTATAAGACTTGTAAAACTGTCCGCTGATATCTTCGCCGTCAGCAGTACGCTTAAGGTCTTCCCCCAGTTTCAGGCTGAAGGCTTCGGACCCTGCCTCATTCAGATGGACCTCATCGAAAAATGAACCTTCGTCGCTGAAATACCTTCCGCGGTCTCTGAGCAGGTTGTAATCGTACAATTCACAGCCGGTATCAGCCGCATATCCTTTCATCAGCTCATAAAAGCTGTCCCATCCGACATGAGTCCAGACCATATTTTCAGTCATCGGTGTGACCAGAAGCACAACTCTCGCGCCGCTTTCCTTTGCCTCGCTGATCATCTGCCTGATCAGACGGTCATTATCCGGGCGGACGGCTGTCGGAATCGGCGTGCTGTCTTTAAGCGCCGTGGCATCGTGATCACTCAGATGCATATCCTGAACTTTTGTAGCGGTATAGACCAGTCTTCCTTTTGTCTCCCTGAATTCTCCTTCGCGCCCGCGAATCCTGTTCTTCCAGACATCAACGCCGGATTGGGTCAACACTGCATAAAGACTTGCAACACCGTTTCTGATAAAGGTCGGATCATGCTTCATGTAGTCGATCCGTGTCTTCCAGTCACCGAACTGCGCAACCGCAGCCGCTTCGTAAGTCTCATCCCAGTTGGACGGATCACGCGCCGGGACATCGTACGCGATTTCAAGTACGACGGTCTTTGCGTCATTCTGCTTCAGTGCGCTTCTGAGCATCGAAAGACGCGCTTCGCAGGTCGGCCCGTTGGCAATTCCGTAGTTGGCGCTGTTCGTGCCTGCGCCCCGGTCAAAGACAAACGGGTCGACGCCGTATTTGACATGCGATCCTCCGACCAGCAGACAGTCATAATGATTGTCCTTAAACTGAGCATCGTAGGGATGGATCAGCACTGCGCTGGCCGCTGCCGCGACCAGCAGGAAGATCAGAATGCCGGCGATGACTCTCGATGCAGTTTTTGTTCTAGAACTTGACATACATGAACCCTCCGAGAGCCGATGAACCGAATGCATAGGCACAGACAAACGCTCCTGCCAGCACGATCACTCTGACCGCCCACGGCAGACGGTTAAAATATGTTCTGACCGGCCTGCGTCTCTGGATCAGACTGCAGATAAAGAGAACGGCCGTCAGAACTGCGACAACCAGAAAATGCTGCCACTCGTGCAGGAATGAAAAAAGCTCTCCGATTGAAGCAGGAATCCGGTGGCTGGTAAATATTCTGCCGATAAACTTCAGGCCGTCTTTCAGTGTCCCGACCTCAGGCAGCACTTTGATCAGCGTTACCAGCAGGAATGTCCTGATCACCTGAAAGGCACGCCAGTAAAAGGCGTCTTCACGGATGTGGAGAGCTTTGACAGCACCTTTGTAAACCGGTTCAAGCCACAGTGTCAAAATGATGAAAAATCCGTTGACGCCGCCCCACAGAATGTATTTCCAGCTCGCTCCGTGCCACAGTCCTGTCGCAAGCCAGGTGATCACCAGCGCAAATGTGGCAGGCAGGTTCTTTGCGACCTTGCGACCGAATTTCTTCTGAACAGCTTTGCCGAGCTTTCTGGAGAATTTTGAGACAGCGATCGGATAATAGATATAGTCTTTGAACCAGCGTCCGAGTGTGATATGCCAGCGTCTCCAGTACTCGGCGACTGACTTTGAAAAATACGGGCGTTCAAAGTTCTCCTCCAGTTTGATCCCGAGGATCTCACAGAGACCGCACATCATATCCATATAACCCGAGAAATCGGCGTAGATCTGAACACTGTAGCA
>CACYEU010000225.1 GCA_902773445.1 uncultured Lachnospiraceae bacterium
AAACTCGGTGTTGTCTTCCAGGAGTTCCGTCTTCTGAAAGACCGCAATATCTATGAAAATGTTGCGTTCGCGCAGCGCGTGACCGAAGTCAAGTCCAAGGTCATCAAGAAAAAAGTTCCGGCCGCTCTGTCACTGGTAGGTCTGGCACAGAAATACAAATCTTACCCGGATGAGCTTTCAGGCGGCGAGCAGCAGCGTGTCGCGATTGCACGCGCGCTGATCAATGAGCCGGCTCTGCTTCTCGCAGACGAGCCGACCGGTAACCTTGATCCGAGCAACGCATGGGAGATCATGCAGCTGCTTGAAGAGGCCAACGAGCGCGGAACGACAGTCGTTGTCGTTACACACAATCAGGAGATCGTCAATCAAATGAAAAAACGCGTGATCACCTTGAACAAGGGCGTGATCATCAGCGATGAACAGCGGGGGGAATATATCAATGAGGCTTAGTACATTTTTCTATTCTATCAGACAGGGATTTAAGAATATTTCCCGAAATAAGATGTTCTCGCTCGCTTCGATCGCAACGATGGCGGCGCTGATCTTCCTGTTCGGACTGCTCTATGCGATCGTGGCGAACTTCAACCATGTCGTCAAGAGCGCTGAGGAAGGCGTGGCGATCACAGTTTTCTTCAACGATGATGTGGAGGAAACACAGATCGTTTCGATCAGAAATGACATCGAAAAACGCGACGAAGTGCTCGAGACGAAGTATGTGTCACCCGATGAAGCATGGGAGAATTTCCAGCAGGAGTATTTCGGCGACAACAAGGAACTTGCAGAGGGATTCAAGGATGACAACCCGCTTGCGAAATCCGCAAACCTGGAGGTCTATCTGAAGGATGTCGAAGGCCAGGATGCGCTGGTCGCATACTGCGAGAACATTCCGGAAGTCAGAAAAGTCCGTAAATCAGATGTCGTTGCAAAGACATTGTCAAGTTTCAACAAGCTTCTCTGGTACGGATCACTGGGCGTCATTATCATTCTGCTCGGTGTGTCGATCTTCCTGATCAGCAGCACGGTCACGGTCGGTGTCAATGTCCGAAGCGAGGAGATCGCAATCATGAAATACATTGGCGCAAAGGACGGATTTGTCCGATTGCCGTTCGTGATCGAAGGTATTCTGATCGGATTGATCGGTGCGGTGATCCCGCTTGTATTGTTCTACTTTATCTACAATAAAGCGGTTGCGTATGTCATGGAGAAGTTCAGCCTTGTCACAAAGCTGTTCGATTTCCTTCCTGTTACAGAAGTGTACCGTGTACTGCTGCCGGTCGGACTCCTTCTCGGCGTCGGTATCGGTTTCATCGGCAGTTTCGTGACGATCCGCAAGCATCTGAGGGCATAGTCAAATGACAAAAAAGGCAGTGCTTAAGGCTCTTGTCTGCCTGTGTGTCGCAATGACCATGTTCAGTGTCTGTGCGGCTCCGGCGGCGAGAGCCGTCACGCTTGAAGAAGCAAAAAAGAAAGATAAAGAACTCAAGAAAAAGAAACAGCTGACCGAAGAGGCAGTTGCCCAGCTGAGTGCAAAACTCGATGAGCTGATCGCGCGCATGGCTGAAACGCAGAAGAAACTGAAGGCGAAGGCTGATCAGATCCAGAAGACCGAGGACGAACTGGTCGCGGCCAAGATCCAGGAGAATGATCAGTACAACGGCATGAAGCTGCGTATCCGCTATATGTACGAAGAAGGCAACCAGAGCATGGTGACCGAGATTCTTGAGTCGCAGAGCATCACCGAGCTTGTCAACCGCGTCGAGTACGCGAGTGAGATGTCAGGCTATGACCGGGATATGCTCGAGAAATACAAGAAGATCGTCAAGTCGATCGCTAAAAAGGAAGCCAAGCTCAAGAAAGAGTATGCAGAGCTTGAGGAACTCCAGGATCAACTGAGTGCTCAGCACGCGGAAGTCGAGGCGCTGTTTAACGAGAAGCAGATCCAGCTTTCCGATATCGAAGAGCAGATCGGCGACAATGCGAAAGAACTTGAGAGACTGATCGCAGAGGCTGAGGCGGCCAAGAAGGCACGCGAAGAGGCCGCTGCGGCAGCCAAGGCGGCTGCGGCGAGAAGCTCAGGCGGCGGAGGCGGCGGAGCGGTTGCTTCGTATGCGTCACCGGGTGCATCAAAAGTCGTCGGAACCGGGCGGTTCACACATCCGTGTCCGGGAACTTATCTGTCGAGCGGATTCGGTTACCGGAGTTTTGACGGCGCTTTCCACAAGGGCTATGACTTCGCAAGTCACGGCAGATCAATGCCGACTTACGCTGCCGACGACGGCACCGTCGTTATCGCCGGATGGAGCAACTCAGCCGGCAACTGGGTCGTCATCAACCACGGCAACGGTCTGGTGACAAAATATATGCACCATTCGCAGCTGTTTGTCCATGCCGGACAGACCGTGAAGAAAGGCGACAATATCGGTATGTCGGGCACGACCGGCTACTCCACCGGTATTCACCTGCATTTCCAGGTGGAACTCAACGGAGCCGCGGTCAATCCCGGAAATTATCTCTGATATACCGACGGAATTAACTGTTAAGAAAGAATACTCATTATGGATAGAAAATCTTTTAAAAAGGGGGCGCTCGTGGGCGTCCTCGCTATGTGTGTACTGTTTGCGCTGATCCTGGTCGGGACCGGCGTTCTTGCCGGTGTGTTCAGGGCTGTTCTGGGCATCAAAGGCAGCCCGTCATCTCAGAACGCATCAGAAGTAAAAACCGATCAGAAGCTCGAAGTGCTGGACCGTCTGGTCGACCAGTATTACCTGTATGAAGATGATATCGATAATGACCGTCAGAGAGAAGGCATCTACAAAGGATTTATCGAGGCTCTGGATGATCCGTATTCGATGTATCAGGATAAAGAGATGACCGACAGCCTGCTTGAAGATGAGCAGGGTGAGTATTGCGGTATCGGCGCGGTTCTTCAGCAGGACGAGGAAACCGAACTTGTCGTCATCAACAGTGTCTACAAGAATTCGCCGGCTGAAAAGGCCGGACTCAAATCAGAAGATCTGATCGTTAAAGTCGACGACAAGGAGGTCGAAGGCAAAGACCTCAACGAGGTCGTCAAATGGATCCGCGGTGAGAAGGGCACAAAAGTCAAGATCACGGTCGGAAGAAAAAACAGCCTGGATCAGTATGATAAAGTGGAGCTTACCGCAGTCCGCGATAAGATCGAGATCGTGGCAGTTGAGTATAAGATGCTCGCGGATAAAGTCGGTTATATCAGGGTCAGCGAGTTTGAAGGCAAGGTCGAGGATCAGTTTGAGAAAGCTGTAAAAGATCTTGACGGACAGGGCGCGCGCGGGCTTGTTGTCGACCTCAGAAACAATCCCGGCGGCGATGTGGATGCAGTCTGCTATATGCTTGATCTGCTTCTGCCTAAGGGAACTGTTGTCTATACCAAGGATAAGAACGGCAACAGACTCGATGAGAAATCCGACGACGAACATCAGTACAAGCATCCGGTCAATGTGCTTGTCAACGGTAATTCTGCGTCTGCGTCGGAGATCTTTACCGGCGCGATCCAGGACTACGGCCTCGGAAAGATCGTCGGTACGACAACTTACGGAAAAGGGGTTGTTCAGCAGATATTTGACTTAAAAGACGGCACCAGCCTGAGGCTGACGGTCGAGGAATACTTCACACCGAAGGGACGCAACATCCATAAAAAGGGAATCAAACCGGATGTTGAAGTCGAAGCCGGCGAAAATGACGTGGCAGGTGATCCCGCAACTGACGCACAGCTTAAGAAAGCGATCGAGGTGCTCGATTGAGACTGACACCGGCACAACAGAAAAAGTACAGGATCATCGGTAAAATACTGTTCATCCTGTATATCCTGTTTCTGATCTATTTCCTGATCTTCTCAGAGCAGTACGGCAGAGAACCGGACGGGCAGGTCTACCGCTACAATCTGCTGCCGTTTAAGGAGATCATCAGGTTCTGGACGTACCGGTATCAGATCGGGGCCGCGGCGACATTCGCGAATCTGGCGGGAAACATTATTATCTTTATTCCTTTCGGGTTCTTCCTGCCGCTTGCGAGCAAGTTCAGAAGCCTTGCAACGACCGTGTTTTTCAGTTTTATTCTGTCACTCGGCGTTGAAATGGCTCAGTTCATTTCGCATGTCGGAAGCTTTGATATCGATGATCTGATTCTGAACACTCTGGGAGGTCTGATCGGATACGGACTGTTCACGTTATTTCACCGCTTGAGTATCAAGCGCAGATCTTAAACGGTAATATGAGCGAGAAAAAGAAACGGGCAGCCGGCAGGTTCTTTGAGGACCGGGCGCTCAAAAAGAAAAGAAAGAAAGCAGCCAAGGCGATGCATGGTGATCTGAAAGTGCCGCCGTCAGTGCACGGCAGGCTCTCAGTTCAGATCGGATGGATCAGCCTTGTCATTTTTATTGCGGTCTTCGCGATTTCCTATCTGACACGCGGTGAGGCTCATGCAATCATCGGCGCGCTCGGACTGATCGATGTGATCATCAGCTGTGTCGGCATTTTCCAGGCTCTGGTCGGGTTTAACGAGAGAAACCGTGACATGAAACCGGCAAGACTGGGCATTGGCATGAATCTTGTCCTGCTGACAGTGCTGACACTGCTGTTTTTCGGCGGGCTCCGCGGATAGGCGAAAGGATTTGACATGGTTTTAAGAGAACAGAATTTTACACGTGTGGCAGAAGAAGCGCTCGCGCTGATGGAAAAGCTTGCGGCTGCTGACCGCCAGCCCGGCATCGGCACCGAGTATCTGCTGCTGGCACTGATCGAGACGGAAGGAAGCCTCGCGGGACAGATCCTGTACGCAAACCGTGTGACACCACAGAAAGTACATGATCTGATTCTTGAGCTGGCATCGGCAAAAAAT
>CACYEU010000226.1 GCA_902773445.1 uncultured Lachnospiraceae bacterium
AGGGCGAGAGCCAGATTCGACTGAATCGTAAAATACATGAAGACCACTTTACCTCCCATAAAAGCGGCTCTGCCGCCGGTCGCGCTCAGGATCGTTCCGAGAACCGCGGAGATGATGACGCTCAGTTTTAGAGTGTATGAGATTATTCTGACTCTCCGGGGAATATCCATCTTTACCCTGTCTTTTGATGATTGTTCAAACAGTTGCACTTCTTATGATTATACTTGACGATTCGCTGCTTTTCTATCACCGTATCACAAAAATCCGGCTTTCCTGAATCATATCAAAAAGAAAAACACCCTCCGGCCGGAGGGTGTTTTCTGCTGTTTTTATGGACTGTCGTCCTGATTTCATTGTTGGCTGATGAATGTTCAGACGGCTGCGTAAGTACCGCTGATCTTGCCTTCGGCGAGAATATTGCCGTCACCGCCGTCCGCTGCCAGATCAAGTCCCTTTCTGACCTCTTCGACACTGACGCTTTCAGCGTCAAAATTGCCGGGATAGGAAGCCGCAGGGGCTTTGAGAGCAAATACATAGATCACATAGTCATGGATCCCTTCGGGCGGATAAGGTCCGATATATTCATTGCTCACCTCTGAAGGAACCTCTCCATGGCCAAAGCCCGGGGTCTTGATGCCCGATGCTCTCCAATGGAGCCAGTAATCCGTATCATACTCATCGATCATATAGACGGCATATTCCTCGGCGCCTTCGACGCTCTCCCAGCTCAATTCGGGAGAAGCGTTAACGCCCGCGTCGGTATTGGAAATCGAATCATCCCATTTGCCGTCGTGCAGATCCGCTGATGTCACTTGAATCGTTTTTACATTTGACATGGCATTCACCTTCCGGTCTCAGGCCGTGGCCTTTTTGACATCGTCGACCGCCAGCGCGATCATCTTCTTGATCTGGTCAACATTGTCTTTTTCAGGCTCGCAGTAGAGCAGGATATCGTTGTTCGAGTATCCGCGGGCCAGTCTGATATTGGACGGAATATCTTCGTCGACGATCTTATAGACGATATCGTAACCGCTCATATCGCACCAGCTCTTGTTCTCAAGCAGTTTGTCGACAAATCCTTTCCATGCGGCCTCATTTTCGAAATCAACTCCCGGAACCGTATAGTTGTAGCGAACCAGCATACGGGAAGCTTTTTCAAATGAATCGATCTTATCAATGACCTCAGCTGCCGTCTCAGCACTCGGCTCCTGCGCAAATCCCTCTGCTTTCCAGGAATCGATATACTTCTTTGTCTCGTCGTTGAAGAACAGGACCAGCTGACTAGCTTTCGGCATGCCGGTTGCGAGAGAGACAATGATATAGGAAGCCAGACTGAAAATCAGGCCGATGATAACCGGATCGATCCCGTGGTAGATACCTGCAAGCTGCAGAGCGTAGAACAGGATATAGGAAACTGAACCGAGGATGAAACTGCAAAGCGCTCCCTTCTCGTTGCCTCGTCTCCAGAACAGAGCACCGATGATCGGAACCGCGTATCCGCAGGTCGCAAGGGATGCGGACGCAAAGACCGCATCAAGGATCGACGGCAGAATGAATCCGAGGATACCGCCGGCAGCGAGTGTGATCGTCACGCAGATACGGGACGCGCGCACCATTTCCTTCTGGCTGGCCTGCGGTTTGAAATAACGCTGATAGACATCCTTGACAAGGTTTGAAGCCGATGAAGATGAGAAGTTGGAGATGTTGGACATAGCAGCTGCCATGAAGCCGACCAGGATGATCGGAATCAGCCAGCGGGGAACAACTTTCTCCATCAGGTCATAGACAACAAGCTCGTAGTTGTAGTCGCCGAGCTTTTCCGGGCTGCCGATCACGCCGAACGCAGCGACTGCCATCAGGATTGTGGACAGATAAGCGCCTGCCGTGAAAAGGGCACCGAGCAGAGAGCCTTTGTAGGCTGTCTTTGAGTCACGGGCCATCCAGACACGCTGCCACGGATCCTGCTCTGTCGAGAACGCGGGCAGATAGGCGATCAGCAGAAGCAGTGTCGTGCCGATGCCGAATCCGAAGAAGTTCCACCAGCTTACATTGCTGCCTGCAATATGCGGCGCGGAGCCCAGTGTCGCTCCGGCGGCTCCCTCCACAGCTCCTGACGCAAGCGCACCGCTCGCGAACTTAAGGCCAAGGAATGCAACCGCAAAACCGACGACCAGAAGCATGATGTACTGGATGACTTCTGTCAGAACAACCGTGTGCATACCGCCGATGTTGACATAGATCATTGTTGCGACGATGATGATCACGCCGCCGATCCATCCGGGCCATCCGAAGAAGGTCTCAAAGACATAGCTCATGGCGATAAACTCCATGGCGCTGTAGCCTGCGAAGGCGATCAACAGGATGATCGCAAGCGGAGGACGCACTGCGCTGTTATATCTCATCTCAAGCATTTCGGCCTGTGAAATGGCGCCGACCTCACGAATCCTTCTGGACAGGAAAATACCGATGATCAGGATCGCCAGAACGTTGGGAACACACAGATAGAGCAGAGCCCCCATACCTTCTGAATACAGCCATCCTGCCTGGCCTGTGAAGCTTGACAGACCGAACCAGGATGCCGCGAGGCAGAAAGCCATACGCGGTACGGAAAGCCCGCGATCCGCCATCCAGTAAGACTCCATGTCCTTATTCTTGTGGGCATGGCGAACTCCGAGATAGATCAGGATCGCCAGATACGCGATAAATAGAACAATTGTAAAAGCAGTCATAAAATCTCCCTCCTTTCGCTCTTACCTAAACACCTCTGAATTATTCTTAATAATTCTTAAAATAATCTTAAGTGTTTTCAGTTCGAAGGTCAAGGAGCCCCGCTGCTGACAGACCAACGATTGAGTCTTATGTACGATCCTCTACAGCCTTCTGTTTTCATAATACTTTTTAATTGCGTCCGAGATGATTTCATAATGGTCAAAGGCCAGATTCTGATTGATGCAGTCATCGCCGATGCGGATCTGAACGCTCCCGTGTTCCGCTGATACTTTCGCCCAGCATACTTCTCCGGCGTCATCCCCGGCCACCGGCTTCACCTGATCCTCTCTGACAACAGCCATATACGCTGCGGATACCGTCCACCCTCTGGGATCGCGCCCCGGTCTGCTGTATAAACCGACAAGTTCCATAGCGATACCGCTGACACCGGTCTCTTCCTCGAGTTCTCTTGCCGCGGTTGCTCCGATCGTCTCACCGCGCTCCGCAAAACCTCCGGGAAGTGCCCAGTGGTCAATGAACGGATGGCCTTTCCGGCGTATCAGAAGGATGTCCGGTTCATCTGAATCCGGCTTTTTCCGGAACACCAGAATATCCGCCGTCAGCGAAGGCTTCGGGTATTTGTCAGGATTATACTGTCTGAGAAACTCTTCCTCCGTAAGTCCTTTAGCATCTCTCTTTTCCATTAATCATTTCCTCCTTTATCTCGTGATCGTCCGCATCCCGTTTCTAATATAACAGATGCAGCAGGCATTATGCACAGGCAAAAACAGAGAGCCCGAAAGCGATACCCATCGCTTACGGGCTTTCTCTGATCACTTTAATTCATAATTGTTTTATCAGAAATCTACCTCTGTATCATAGTAGCAGCACTTGAGAAGCTTTTCCATCTCTTCCTGGCTCGGCTGTCTCGGGTTGGATCCGGTGCATGCATCGAGAAGGGCATTGGCCGCGATATCTGAAAGTCTCTCCAGGAATACTTCCTCGGGGACAAATCCCTGCTCTGTCGGATAGCTGTCTGCTCCGTAGTTCTTGATGCAGTGCGGGATGTTGAGCTGATCATTGAGTCCGCGGACGAATTTAATCAGGGACGCGACCTTCTCATCATCGTTTGCTCCCTCAAGGTTCATATAATCAGCGATGACTCCGTATCTCTTCTTCGCTGTCTCGTCTTTTGCGTTGAAAGCGATTACTTTCGGCAGGTACATAGCGTTAGCGGCACCGTGGATGATATGTGCGCCGTAATCAGCAAATACCGCGCCGGTCTTGTGAGCCATTGAGTGAACAATGCCGAGAAGACCGGATGAGAACGCGATTCCGGCGAGGCACTGAGCGGTGTGCATACTGTCTCTTGCTTCCATATCTTCGTTATAAGACGGCACCAGATCCTTCTGGATCATCTCGATTGCGTGGATCGCATCGGCGTCAGTGAATTCACTGTTTGCAGTTGAAACATATGCTTCGATAGCATGCGTAAGAGCGTCCATTCCTGTGTGAGCGACAAGCTTCTTCGGCATCGTCTCTGCAAGTTCAGGATCTACGATCGCGACATCAGGCGTGATCTCAAAATCAGCGATCGGGAATTTGATACCCTTTTCATAATCAGTAATGATCGAGAATGCAGTTACTTCTGTTGCTGTTCCGGAAGTTGAAGAAACAGCGCAGAAATGAGCTTTGGTTCTCAGCTTCGGAAGGCCGAAGATCTTGCACATATCTTCAAAAGTTGTCTCGGGATACTCATATTTGATCCACATAGCTTTGGCTGCATCGATCGGAGAACCGCCGCCGATAGCAACGATCCAGTCAGGCTCAAACTCCTGCATGAATGCAGCGCCCTTCATGACAGTTTCGACAGAAGGATCCGACTCGATCCCTTCAAATACTTTTACTTCCATACCGGCTTCTTCAAGGTATGACTTTGCCTTGTCGAGAAAGCCGAAGCGTTTCATTGAACCGCCGCCGACACAGATGACTGCTCTCTTGCCCTCAAAAGTTTTCAGAGCTTCAAGAGCGCCTTTGCCATGATAAATGTCTCTGGGATTAGTAAATCTTTGCATAACAAACCTCCGTGTGAAAAATGATGTGGAACATGTTGCAATAACAACAGATTGCCAATTAATTAACATTCTTGTTAATATTATAACTCCCTGTTTCGTTTTATGCAATATGTTAAATAAAAAATTTCTGCCGAATCGAGAGGAGATACGGCATACACTGTTCTTGTCTGTTATAATCATCATAGATGATCAACTGAAAAACAAAAAGGAGGTTATACAGCATGAAAATAGCAATGGCAAACGATCACGCCGGAACTGCGATGAAGAATGAGATCAAAGCCTATCTCCTGGCAAACGGTTATGAAGTGGAAGATTTCGGTACCTACGATGACAACAGCTGCGACCTGTCAGACTTTGTGTTCCCGGCAGCTCTCGCCGTAGCCAAAGGTGAATGCGACAAAGGCATTTTCTGTGACGGTGTCGGATACGGAAGTGCTCTCATCGCAAACAAAGTCAACGGATGCTATGCGGCTGTCTGTCAGGATCCGCTCTGCGCGAC
>CACYEU010000227.1 GCA_902773445.1 uncultured Lachnospiraceae bacterium
AACAAGACTGTCGGCGAGCATATGTCGTCCCCCGGAATCATCCAAATAGATTGCGGAGAGCTGAAAGTCACCGCATACAAGACGCTGCACAGCGGAGAAAACTTCAGGTACATACCTCACTATTCATTTCTTGTTCGAAATGACGACGCAGGGGAGGCATTCTTCATCGCGGGGGATGCGGCGCTGAACAGATCATTAGTCCCGCTGATCAGAAAGGACTGTGCCGGAAAATCATTGAGCATGATCGCGTTTGTGACCGCCTATCAGCTGATCGAGCCGGAAAGCAGAGAGTTTTTTGAAGAGCTGGAACCGGCATGTTTCGCGCTGATCCACCAGCCGCCGGAAGACAGCGAGGTCAGCAAGACGCTGACAGGTATCTTGAAATATGTCCGCCGGTATCCGCCGGCAGATATCAGGATCGTCGAGCCTGAACCGATGCATCAGATCAGGATCGGCTTATAGCGCAGGACTCATCCGCGCAGCAGGCCGGCAAGCATGTCGGCTGTCATTCCGTGGATATACTCTCCGACCGGTATATCGGACAAGCGATCGGCCAAATGTTCGTCGAGAACGAGGCCGGTCAGTTTATGTTCAAGTTCATTCAAATCCCGGTTTCCGAAAAAATCGCCTGATAAATGCACTTCCGTGACAGTTCCGTGCTCAACTTCCATCTGCGCACAGATCAGACCCCCGTCATACTTCAGTTCGCGCCGGATCCGGCAGGCCGGTGAGGCGCCGTAATTCCAATCCCAGGTACCGTACTTTTCTTTTATCAGCGCATTGACAACACTGCGGTCCGCGTCTGTCAGCTCATAACTGCCTTCATCCTTCCCGCTCATCACCTGACGCTTCAGAGTCTGTTTAAACAGTTCCATCGGGATCGGATTCGGGGCATGTTCGTTGATCGTGGTCACACGGCTCCGGACTGACTTGATGCTCTTCGATTCGATTTTGGCTTTGGAGACGCGCAGCGCATCCTGCACTTTGTCAAGATTCGAATCCAGCATAATGCAGCCGTGATGCATGATCCTGCCCTCTTTTGAATACTGCGAACTGCCTGAAAATTTGCGCCCGCCGATCGTCAGATCGTTGCGTCCGTTGAATTCTGCCGTGACGCCGAGTTCGGCGAGAGCCCGGATCACCGGGAGCACAAAGATCTGAAAATTGAAATCCGGGGCAGCCTCCTGATCGACGATCAGCGTATAATTCAGATTGCCGGCATCGTGGTAGACAGCGCCGCCTCCGGAAAGCCTCCTGGCGACACGGATCCCCTGCGCATCGACGGCAGTCCGGTTGATCTCTTCGGCTGTATTCTGGTATTTGCCGACAATAATTGAATTCTCGTTCTGCCACAGCATAAAGTATTCCTTGCCGCGGTCGAGATTCTCGAAGACAAATTCTTCAAGCGCGAGATTGTAATAGGGGTTCGTACTGCCTGATTCGATATAGATCATAACGGTTTCTCCTTTGCGAGGAAACGGCTTTCGAGATCCATCGGGAGCCGCAGGTCGCTGTATCCGCGCGATATCATCGAAAACATCTTGAAATTCATCAGCTCGGGAGGTACATCGAACGCGCCGCAGAGCGTAAAGATATCCATATGGTCAGTCCGGATCCCGTCGAGCACATCCTCATCCGCCATCAGCAGGTCGGCCGCAAACAGATTCGCCTCGTATTCCTCCGGCTGCTTCATCAGATACATATGCTCGTCCTTCATCGGAGCGACCGCAAGCTCCCGCTTGTGCAGCATCAGGTGGCCGAGTTCGTGCGCGGCGACGATGCGCTGCTCATCCTCCGGAAGGGTATCGTTGATCACGACATAGTAAGTCTTATTGATCAGCGCGCAAAAGCCCTTCAGACGGCTGTACTGGCTGCGCCGGACCGTGACCGCGCGCACACAGTCGAGCAGGCGGAACGGATCGCGGGTCTGATGAAGCTGAACCAGACGCTCAGCTTTTTGGTAAATAGCCGATCTCTCCATGTCAGATTCCAGCCCTGCTGTCCCGGTACTTCTTCGGGGTATACTTCTTGGCGCGTTTCTTCGAATCGAGAAACAGCGCCTGAATGTCCATCATGAACTGGACCTGGTCTTCTTCGCTTAAAGTGCCGCCGGCAAACATCGCGGAAGTCTGCTCGAGAATGGCTTTGGCCTGATCGGCGCCGCGGCTTCCGTACTCTCCCTGCACATCGAGGATAAATGCCTCATCTTCGGACATAAGATAAGAAATATCGCAGTCGAGAACATCGGCGAGCTTCCGGTAGACATCTCTGTTCTTCGGATACCGGCCTTCCATCTCCCATCCCCGCACCGTGCGCAGCGCGACGCCGACTTTCTCTCCCAGCTGTGTCTGCGACAGCCGCTTTGCCTTTCGAAGTGTACGGATCTTTTCACCAAATGTCATGACGATACCTCCGGGTATTCACGCGTAAACGTTCAGATTTTTCAAAAACTCTCTTGACAACAGGCAAGTGATTGCCTATAATTCGATGTACAAAAGAGGCGATTGATTGCCTATATTGTAACCCTGAGTTGCCTGTTTTGTCAAGAGGATGTTATGGACAGAGTGATTCTCCACAGTGACTGCAACTGCTTCTACGCAAGTGTTGAGATGCTGCACCGCCCCGAACTGGCCGGAAAGCCGCTCGCGGTCGGCGGCGATCCCGAGGCCAGACACGGTATCGTGCTGACTGCGAACTATATTGCGAAGCGCATGGGCGTTAAGACCGGCTCGGCGCTCTGGCAGGCAAAACAGGCATGTCCGGACATCGTCTTTGTCCCGCCGCGGATGGATCTCTATCTGCGCTTTTCGGCGATGGCCCGCGAGATCTATGCCGAGTATTCCGACCGGATCGAACCGTTCGGCTGTGACGAGTCCTGGATCGATCTGACCCGCAGCATCGGTATGCGCCGTTCGGAGCGGGATCCCCTGCGCTCCGGACTTGAAGAAGGATATCATGTTGCACGGGAGATCAGTTCCCGCATCAAAAAGGAACTCGGGATCACGGTCAGCATCGGTGTCTCGTGGAACAAGATCTTTGCCAAATTCGGTTCTGATTATAAGAAACCGGACGCGATCACGGTCATCTCCCCTGACAACTACCGTGATATCGTCTGGCCGCTGCCGGCGTCGGACCTGCTGATGGTCGGGCGCCGGACTGCGCCGAAGCTCGCGCGGATCGGGATCCATACGATCGGCGGGATCGCGACGGCCGAGCCGGACATTCTGCAAAGTCTTCTCGGAAAGATGGGTCTGATCCTGCACGCGTTCGCGAACGGGCAGGACTCTTCTCCGGTCACGCACGAGGACTACCGCGCGCCGGCCAAGTCGATCGGCAACAGCACGACGACCCCGCGGGATCTGGAGACGGATCTCGATGTGCAGATCATCCTGATGGCGCTTTCCGAGAGTGTGTCCGCGAGACTCAGGAAACACGGATTCAAGTGCAGGACGGTCGAGATCTCGGTCAGGGACAACGGTCTGTACCATTTTTCAAGGCAGAAGAAACTGTCGAGTCCGACCAACATCACCGATGAGATCATGCAGGCGGCCTTTACACTGTTCAGAAAGAATTACAGCTGGGAGCATCCGATCCGCAGCCTCGGCGTGCGCGGCACGGATCTTGTGACAGAAGATATTCCGGTGCAGCTCGATCTGTTTCACAGCGAACAGATGCGCGAGCGCCGCGGAAAGCTGGACCGCGCAATCGATGATATCCGCGGGAGATTCGGTTATTTTTCTGTTCAGAAAGCGTTTATGTATCAGGACCCGCTGCTGATGGATCTCGACGCCAAAGGCAATCATATCGTTCATCCGGCCGCGTATTTTCACGGATAGATAAGGGGGTGCCACGATGAATGAAGCGAAAGTCTACGTCGATGTGGACGCGCATTTTACAAAGGACGGCGAACTGATACCGCGCGCTCTCTTCTGGGAGGACGGCCGCCGCTATGAGATCGACAAAGTCACGCAGATCGCACGCCGCGCAAGTCTGAAAGCCGGCGGTGCCGGCATGCGTTACACCTGTATGATCGGCGGACAGCAGAGCTATCTGTTCTATGAGGTCGACAAGTGGTTTGTTGAGCGCAAAGACGCATAGTATGGTATACTGACAACAGAGAACCAGGGTTTACAGACCAGCGAAAGGAGAACCAACATGAAACGGATTTCAGCAATTGTATGTGCGGTGGTATTGGCAGCGGCCTGTATTCTGATGACAGGATGCGGAGGAAAGTATTCCGACAGCAAATATCTGGGCAAGTGGAAGGCAACGAAAGCCGAATACAGCGGTGTCGAGATGGATGTTGAGGAGATCCTGGGAGGAGAATTCTCATTTACACTTGATGCCGGCGGCAAAGTCTCAATGAAAGTGGTCGATAAGGACTATTCCGGCAAGTGGGAAGAAACGGACGAAGGCGTTATATTTGACGGCGATAACAAATTGAATTTAGTCGATAAAGGCGGAAAGCTTGAAATGGACTATACAGGTATAACGCTCACATTTGAGAAAGAAGAGTAAAAACTGCCGTGAAAATACTGATGATCAATCATTTTCCGCTCGCGGGCTCCGGGAGCGGAACATATACACGCAACCTCGCGGTCCATCTGACAGCACTTGGCCACGAGGTTTGCGTCATTTTACCTGAGAACACAGATGATTATGAGCGGGTCGAGGGCGTAAGGCTGCATCCGGTCTTTTTTGCACCGGAAGATGAACCGAACGAAGCCGGGGCCGTATCCGATGCGGACGGAACGACGATGGCGGATGCGATCCCGTTCAATTTTCCGTGCTTCACCTCTCATCCGCGCAGCACAATGACGTTCGCGGACCTGAACGAGGCACAGCTTGCGCAGTATACACGCGCATTTACCCGCGCAATCGATGAAGAGATCGCCGCGGACAAGCCGGACATTGTGCACGGCCAGCATGTCTGGATCCTGCCGGCGCTTGCGGCGGGGCGCGGCATTCCGCTGGTGCTGACAGCTCACGGTACGGATCTGATGGGCTATAACAAATGGCCTAATCTCCGCTCCTACGCACAGACCGCGATGGATGCCTGCAGCGCCGTCATTTCGATTTCGAAGGACAATTGCCAGCTGCTCGGTGAGATCTGGCCGGATCAGCAGGACAAAGTCGTCATGATGCGCAACGGTTACGACCCGGGAATCATGTATCCGGAAGAGCTTACAAGAGAGGAAGTTCTAGGCGATTACGGTATTGCGCCGGACGAATATGAAGCCAGGAATATCGTGTTGTTCGCCGGAAAGCTTGCGCACTTCAAGGGTGTCGATATCCTGCTCGAGGCCGTTAAGGAATATGAGACTGAAGAGCCTGCCACATTGACACTGATCGCCGGAGACGGCGATGAACGCGACGCGCTTCACGCGCAGGCGGAAGAGCTGGGCCTTCAGACCGTGCATTTCCTCGGAAATGTTCAGATTCAGAAGCTCAGGCGTCTCTACAATATTGCTGATGTCAGCCTTGTCCCGTCAAGGAGAGAACCGTTCGGACTCGTCGCGATCGAAGCAATGGCCTGCGGGACACCGGTGATCGCCACGAATCAGGGAGGTCTGCCTGACTTTGTCAATGAGAGCGTCGGCGCGCTCGTCGAGCCCGAGAACGCGCACGATCTCGCACAGACGATACTCAGGATGCTCGAGCGGCTGCAAAGCTGTGATGTCACAGTCTGGCGGAAAGAGATCGCGTCCTATGCCCGCACGCATTACGCGCAGGATATGATCATCAAAGAGCTTGAGGATCTGTACAGGAAGGCAGTCGGTTCTGCATGAAGCGGACGACTCTGTGCTATCTGAGGCGTCAGGATGAATGGCTGATGCTTTACCGCAACAAGAAGCCGGACGATCCGAACGAGGGTAAATGGATCGGTATCGGCGGAAGGATCGAGCCGGGAGAGACACCGGATCAATGCGTCAGCCGTGAGGTCTTTGAAGAGACCGGCATCAGACTGACGTCAGTACATTTTCACGGGATCATCCATTTCAGGTCGGACACATGGGAAGACGAGGATATGTATCTGTATTCTTCTGACGATTTCGTGTGCGGCCCGGAAGGAACCACAGTGTGTGACGAAGGGGAACTCGCGTGGATCCCGGCTGACAGATTGCCTGATCTGCCGATGTGGGAGGGAGACCGCCTGTTTCTGCGGCAGATCGCTGAAGGAAGAGAACATATATCAATGACGCTGCATTATGAGGGGGAGACATTGACAGAGATTGGACCTTAATGACAGGAGGAAATACTGTTATGGCTCCTGCGATGCAGATCGATATTCAGGAATACATGAC
>CACYEU010000228.1 GCA_902773445.1 uncultured Lachnospiraceae bacterium
GAAAGTCTGGTGATCAGGATATTTGTCTGGCCGTTCTCGCGCATCGACTCTATGATCCCGACGATCTGACCGGGTGTCTTGCCGGCTCCGTAGATGACTTCCGGAATTCCCTGCGCGATTTTTCTGTGCAGATCGACCTTTGCGAATCCGAGATCCTCGTACGGCGCCTGCTTGATGCGAAGCAGTGCGTCATCAGGCGAAAGCCTGCCGTCCCGGACCGCTTCAAGGATATCTTTTATCTCCGTTTTCATAATGCTTTCCTCTTGTTTGATCTTTGGGAAAATCTTACCATAAACAGAGCCGGCCTGTCGAACAGTCAATCAGCAAAAAGGCTTCGGTCAAACCGAAGCCTTCATTTGTATCATCAATCTTTCTTTTTGAACAATGTCTCTTTCAACACGCCGCGCGGGTCTTTGATCAGCAGAATGATCAGCCAGATGATCAGACCGAGAGCAACGACCGACAGACCGAGGAACAAGTCATTCAGCATGTCCTTCGGTTCCGGTGTAAAATACGCCGCCCCGAGCTCAGCATATTCAAAGATCGCGTCGGCAAGCCACATCAGAGACGCGCCCCAGAACATCAGGCATAGAATTCCGATCCTCATCTCGTTGTTCGGAACATTCTTGTACCAGATGATCGTGCTGATGATTGCTGCAAATACCGAAACCAGAAGCGTCATGCCTGCTCTTCCTCCGCTGCCGCGCGCTTTTCGAGCACTGCGCATACCGCGAGCATGCAGAGCCAGACGGCCGTGACAAGCACCGCCATCGTGACGCCGACGGTCGCCATCTCATGAAACATCTCGGCTCTGTCGGCCGGGTTGACTGCCGCGGTCAGGAACGGGAAGAACGGTACGATCTCGCCGTGCCACAGATGTTCAAATGCCAGCAAGGCAGCGCCGCCCCAGAGCATGTTTCTGAGCCATGAAAGCTTTCTTGAAAACGGAATCGTGCTGACTTCCTTCTGTTCAGTGTGTTTTTCTTCTTTTGCTTTTGTCTCTTTTGCTGCGACCGTCGTCACGATCGCTTCCGCTGTCGGAACCAAAAAACAAGCCATCGTTCATCCTCCTTGCAAAACATACTTAACTATTCTAGTAAATCATACTTTATTCAGCTGTTCAATATGTTGCAAATGCTAAATTGATAAAAGTCGGCATGCTGAGTTTTCGTTGAGATTGCATGCAAATCCTGTTATGCTTTATCTGTAGCTTAACCTGTCTTCAAGACAATTATCTGAAAGGACTGATCCTATGAGCGACGCAGCGAAGTATTTCTATAAAGGCGGCCTGAACTGTGCTGAGACAACACTGAAATGTATGATCGAAGACGGCGTGGTCGATCTGCCGGAAGAGACCGTCAAAATGATGAGCGGTTTCGGCGGTGGCATGCAGCGCGGTTCGATCTGCGGAGCCGTCACCGGCGCGGTCGCGGCGATCGGATCGAAGACAGGCCGCACAGAGCCGGATCAGGACCGCAAACCCTCGGCGGAGGCGGTCAGAGAATTCCTGAAGCGCTTCGAAGCGGAATTCGGCACGCTCTATTGCAAGGAACTGCAGAAGACATATGTCAAAGAACACGCACTGAAATCTCCCGGCATGTACCGCGCATGCACGGTCTTTGTCGAGAGAGCGATCGAGATAGCAAAGGAGATCGTTGAAAATGCCTGACGAGAGAACAACGGCAGAATTAAAGGCTCTGGTCGATCAACTCACCGAACGGGGCAACCTGGACGATGACGGAATCCTCGCGCTGATGCTCAGCGAAGACCCGGATGCCAATGACTATCTGGCTGCGAAGGCCAGAGAAGTCAGAGAAAAATACTACGGAAAAGATGTCTATATCCGCGGACTGATCGAATTCACAAACTACTGCAGGAACAACTGCTATTACTGCGGGATACGGCGCGACAACAAGAACATCGAGCGCTACCGTTTAAGCGAAGAGCAGATCCTGTCCTGTACCGACAGCGGGTATGAGCTCGGATTCCGTACATTTGTCCTGCAGGGCGGAGAAGATCCGTACTATAACGATGACCGGATGGTGTCGATCGTGAAATCGATCAAAGAGAAGCACCCGGACTGCGCGATCACGCTCTCGATCGGCGAACGCTCGTTTGACAGCTATGAAAGACTGTATAAGGCCGGCGCGGACCGCTATCTGCTCCGCCATGAAACGGCCGACAAGGCGCATTATGAATCTCTCCATCCGGAAGAAATGTCCTACGACAACAGGATCCGCTGCCTGCTCGACCTGCGCCGGATCGGCTATCAGATCGGCTGCGGCATGATGGTCGGATCACCGGGGCAGAAGCCCGAACATTTGTTAAAAGATCTGCGCTTCATACAGATGTTCACACCTGAGATGGTCGGGATCGGACCGTTTGTCCCGCACCACGACACACGGTACGCAGACTGCGAGCCGGGCACCGCTGAATTGACCGTGCGTCTGCTTTCGCTTATAAGACTTCTCAATCCGATGGTCCTGCTGCCGGCGACGACTGCCCTCGGCACAGTCGACGCGTTCGGGCGCGAGAAAGGTCTTGCGGCCGGGGCGAATGTCGTGATGCCGAACCTGTCTCCGACCGATGTGCGCGACAAATACCTCCTGTACGACAACAAGATCTGTACCGGAGACGAGGCCGCCGAATGCGTGCGCTGCCTGTCCCTTCGTGTATCAAAGGCCGGTTATCAGATCGTCACATCCCGCGGTGACCATTTCACAAGACAAAACACGAACCAATAACCGGCTTGGCGCCGATATCAAAAAGCGGAGACGATTCGTCTCCGCTTTGTTATTTGTTTGTTACTGTCTGGATTTGTTCCAATACCCTAAAAAACACCCGATCATGCCAAAGGCTCCCATGAGAATGCCCTGAGGATTGCCGAGAGCTTTCGCGAAAGACGCGCCTTTATGGAACAAACATGTGCCAAATGCGAACGCAAACCAGCAGATGACACCGCCGATCAGTGCCTGTATGATGATCTTGGTCAGATTCCCTTTCATATGGTCCTCCTTTTATCAGCGCTCTTTCGGTCGATTGTACTGTCTTTACTTTTTCTGCATCAGCGTTCCGGCTTTTGAGGTCGCGCTGTAGTAGCCGGCCTTCGAGAGTGCAGCGTTCGGACGAATGCTGTAACGAGTCTCGGCCGCGGTGCCGGATCCGATATCCGCGTGATCCACGTACATCATGACACGCTGGTCGCCCGCATGGCGTTCCTTGTTGCCGACCATCGGAAGCTGTCCGAAGTTTAAGCTCATCGGTTTGCCGACAGAACCGTCGATCTTATAGTCTTCCGGTGAAGTCGTCAGGCCCAGTACGTTCTCCCAGTTGGGATTCTTATAGGCTTCCTTGTCAAAGATCTTCATGCCGTGAAGCGTGCCGCCGTAGACGATCGCCAGATCCTCGGCGCTCGCGCTGCCAGGAGAAATATCCCCGTAAGCGAAACTGATGTTGCGGATCGGCGTGATCTGCTTGTCCGCATCAAGATCTGCTCCGATTTCCTTCTTGCTGGTATAGTACAGATACAGGCCTGTACCGCCGGCTCCCTGATTCAGCGACATCACTTCCGAGCCCGATTTCACCGTATGTTTGAGCAGGTTGTACGTCACATCCCCCGCGGCACAGTTTGCCACTTCTTTTCCCTTGCTCTTAGTCGTTGTCCAGATATAGCCCGGGATATTGACTGACGCCGGCGGATCATCTCCCGAATAGAGGAAGATATCGTGGATCGCATTCTTAGCGCTTGCCGTCCTGCGGTATCCGATCGCGATCCACTGGTCCGAATACGCATTGTAGTTGCAGTTGACATTGGACGCTCCGTTCGCGTTGGTCGTTCCGATCAGATCTGCGTAGGCCGCTTTCTTGTCTTTTCCGATGCCGACATAGATCTGCTCGATATACGGCAGATCCTGCATGTCGTATTTCGTATGGATATACTTATACTCATCGGTTCTCATGCGCAGCGATGAGAACGACGGAAGGACATTGTCCACCCGGTCTGACTCTTTACACGAGAAGGTCGTGTTAAATCCATTGATAAATGCCTCGTCACTGAAATCGATCTCAGTGATCGGCGCCGAGAATGCAGCTGTCGCCGTGTTCGGCGAATAGTAGAGATAATACTGTCCCTCCTCCGATTTGACCGGTCCGCCCGCCAGCGTGCACTTGACACTCGCAACCATCAGCTCGCTCGGAGCGGAATTGGTGTCACTGTAGTATTTGAGCAATCCGTAGGCCGGACAGACCGTCTGCTTGACAGTCTTCTCCTCACCGGTCTTCTCGTCTTTTTCGGTGACCATCGCCGTGCCCTTTTCATAGTTGGTACGTACGACGCCGATATATGCGTAGTCGCGCATTTTTTCTTTATCGTCCGGCAATTGTTCGGAAGCGTAACTCGCAGTTCCTCCCTCAATCAGAGCCTCCTTCCATTTGACTCCCTGGAATTTCCGATGTCCCCAGCGCAGATGTGCTGCTTCATTGCCGCGCACCCATTCGTCGTCTGAGGGATCTCTGTGCTTGACGTCCTGCACTTTCAGCTTATACCATTCCTTCTGATCAGACAGATCGTAAGGCAGGATCTCATCCAGCTCAGAGACCAGTGGCTGATTCGACAGATCCGGAAAACGCTGCGCAAGATTCGGCCAGGCAGATGCCGCTTTGGCGTACAGGCTGTTGATCGCCTCCTCCGGTGTTCTTCCCGTACCACAGAAGACCGCCGCAACATAGTGTTTCTTCTGGTAGACATTCTCGTTTCCGTCCGGTTCTCCGGTCCTGCCTCCGGCACTGTTTTTGAGATACAGATACATGTACTCGGACCCGTTGGTGGTCGTGTCAAGAGCAAAGTTGACCGGATACCGGTAATCGCCCGGAGTGCGCATATCGCAAACCGGTTTATATCCGTCATGCTGTCCCGGATCCTTCTTGCATACGAACATCAGATCATCCCGCTTGACAGGCTCCCTGCCTGCAGCAGGTCCCGAAGTCAGCAGGTGATGAGTCAGGATCTCCGTCTCGTGGCCCGAGAGCCAGGGGATGCTGTATTTCTGCCTGCACTCCCAGTGAGGATACAGACTCGTCGGCATCGAAGTGTAGTTAAAATATCCCCAGCATATACCGGCCTGTGTGACCGGATTGCCCTGAATGCTGACATTAGTCGTCTGCATCGCGCCTGCAGGTGTCTGAAGACCGGTGATCCGTATCTGCTTTGACGTTTCCGTATAGGGCGATATCAGACCCGAAACCCCTGTGATTGCCCGGTACGGATTCCAGGTATAGGACACGCCGAAATACATGGTCGTTTTCTGATCTTCGTCATCGAAAATATCTCCCAAAGTAGAATCCGTTCCCCAGCCCTGATCGGAAACATTGTTGACCGCACCGTAATTCATATAGTGATAAATGTCATAAGTCCAGTCGTGGCCGAGCGCACCGCCTTCCTTGTCCTTCCAGTTGCCGAGCGGGTTCATCTTGCCCGCCTTTTCCGTCATCATTTTCTTTGGCTTGTCTCCGTCCATCACGAGTTCAAAGCCGTTCTCCTTCGCAAAAGTCTGCATGAACTGATCGTGTGTCCCGTAGCGGTTGTCATCGTCATTATCCGATGCCGCCAGAAAATAGGAGAAACCGGAGACATACGGTGCCTGACTGTCCTCTTTCGGCGCCTTATACTGCGTTTCGGGCCAGAAGTAGATAAACAGTCCCTGCTTGGGATCATCCTGTTTGACTTTGACATGGTGCTCATCCTGCCATGGCCAATCAGGGAGATACTTCGATGGATTGAAGGACAAGTTGTCGCTCCACTTATGCTTGAAATCCACGGCATTGCCGCCGGAGAACAGGCATACCGGCTCCGCGCCGGAACCAAGTTCAAGACGCTCGGTCTCAACCGTGATCTTCGTGATCGGAGGTCCGGCTTCTTTACTGGACGTCCCGTACAGGGACATGCCGTCCGGCGTCATACCATTCTCGGCCGTGCCCATTTTTCCGTACGAAGCACTTCCGTACAGGATCTTATCCGTCACCGCGTTTGTGCTGACACGCAGATCCGTCAGCGCGCCTTCCTTTGATCCCAACTGATACGCTATATAGGTGTATCCGCTGTAAGGCGTCAGATTGACATCAATAATATCCGTGAATCCGGCTTTCTTAAACGAGTTGATTGCGTCCTTACGATTATCATAGTGCGCCAAGCGGACACGGCTGATATACTGACCGGCCCCGCTTGTCTCGGTGCCGGCTTCCTTCGGCTTCTCATCGGCTGTCTCAGGGTCCTTTATGTAGAACATATACAGCGGCGTTCCGGTTTTTCCGTCGATCTTGACCGAGTTGATATCTGCAGCCTCCTTGCCGCCGATCAGCGTCACCGGTCTGCATCCGGTACCCGGACTCTTATAATCCTCTTTCTGGGTTCTGATGATGCTCTCGCCGGGCACGACTTCGATCGGATCACCGCAGGCAGGTGCTTTCGTGGCATACAGGACCATCCAGCGGTCTTCCCGCCCCTCGAAAGCAGCTACATCCGCCAGATCTCTCCTTCCGAAGAAGTAGCCGTTGTGCTTGATCCACTCCTCATAAAACTGGTCGTATTCGCCTGAATCCTTCGCTTCCTGCAGTTGTTTTTCGAACCAGCTTGCATATGCGCCTGCTTCCAATTCCTTTGCTGTGTTTCTTGAGCCGTCCGTTGAGCTGTCTACAATCATCGCATCTATCCCGTTGCTTTTTACAGCCTCATAGCGCACATGATAATTGCCGTTTTGATTCTTTCGGACGTGGAAGAGCACGTCCGGGATCGTCCCGTAGTCAGCCAGTTCGGGATCATCAAAACAGCCGCACATATCCATGATCGAATAAATCATATAGATCAGTGATGCGACGAGTACGATAACATTGAGGACGAACAGGGAGCACATAAGCGCTCCAAACAGCCCGTATCCAATCGCGGCTGCCGTGAATCCGAATGCCATGTTCGCGCCGGCAGCCCAGAACGCTGTGGTTCCGACCGCCCAGAGCGACGTGCCGACGCATGCCTGTATGATCATTCCGAGGCCGGAGAGCCCCAGCAGCGCGATATCTGTGATCTGCAGCGCCATTGTCAGATCCGATGCCGCCTCGCGGGCTGCCTGATTCATTGAATTGATCAGCTCAGTGCCGGCGTTTTCCGCTTCGATCGCATCGCTCGTCTTTGCTACCTTCCTGTTCCAGATCGACTGATCGACGCCTTCCCAGAGCCAGATCTTGCCGTCTTCATA
>CACYEU010000229.1 GCA_902773445.1 uncultured Lachnospiraceae bacterium
AGACGAAAATCTGATCAAAGCCAAGGGCAATGCCCTCATGAGCATTCTGCAGTCTACCGATACTGAGACTCTCGCAAAATTCAAAGAACGCTCTGATTTTATTCACGAGAGTCAGGTGGCTTCTCTTGAGGTCCCGGACATGGTGACCGGAAATACTATTGATCTTTCCGATACAAAAGTCGAGGATTTCATGGGGATCGTTGAAGCGTGGCTTGCGGCCGACGAAGAGCTCGGCGGCTTTAAGAGCATTGACGGAAACGGCGAGATTGCCCAGGAAGGCTCAAATGCGACAGTGACTTATAAAGCAAAATATAAAGACCGCGATGCGGATATCATCCTTTCATTTGATGCCGCATCATCAAGATTGGAGAATATGACCGTCAACGGCGATTATTCGCGCGGTGATGTTCTCAAGAAGGCAGCGCTCAATACGCTGCTCGGCATGGGAACAGTCTTTTGTGTACTGATTATTATCATGCTTGTGATTTCCCTGTTCAAATTCCTTCCCGGCGTTGATACGGGCAAGAAGAAAGAGAAGCAGGCGGCTCCGGCTGAAGTTGCAAAGGCAGCTCCGGCACCGGCTGCGGCTGCAGAAAAAGCGGCTGATAACACTGAGATTCAGGCAGTTATCGCAGCTGCGATCGCAGCATATCAGGAGGAGACAGGGCAGGATACCAGTGGTTATTTTGTCAGAAAGATCGTACGTAAGCACCGTTAAGATATGTCGGTGATGGAAGGAGAAAAGAATGAAACAGTATACTATTACAGTGAATGGAACAGCTTATGATGTGACAGTTGATGAAAAGGGCGGCGCAGCTCCGGCAGCACCGGTTGCAGCAGCTCCCGCGGCAGCTCCGGCGGCTCCGGCAGCTCCGGCAAAAGCAGCAGCTCCTTCGGGCGGCGCAGGCGCCATTGAGATCAAAGCCGGCGCGGCAGGCAAGGTCTTCAAGATCGAAGCAAGTGTCGGACAGGAAGTCAAAGCAGGCGATACTGTCATCATCGTTGAAGCTATGAAGATGGAGATCCCGCAGGTCGCTCCTCAGGACGGCGTTGTCGCGTCTATCGACTGTGCAGCGGGTGATCCGGTTGAAGCCGGTACCGTGCTCGCGACCCTGAATTGATCGTCGTTATATTTTAGGAGGTCACAAGATGGAATATATTTCAAATACATTGAGTAATCTTGTGCACCAGACAGCGTTCTTAAATCTGACAGTCGGTAATGTCATCATGATCGCTGTCGCGTGCTTCTTCCTCTGGCTGGCGATTGCTCACGATTTCGAGCCTTTGCTGCTCGTACCGATCGCATTCGGTATGCTTCTCGTGAATATCTATCCGGATATTATCGCGGTCGCTGAGGAATCGGCATCAGGCACAGAAGGATTACTTCACTTTTTCTTCAGGTTGGATGAGTGGGCGATTCTCCCCTCACTGATCTTTATGGGCGTCGGAGCCATGACCGACTTCGGCCCGCTGATCGCCAACCCCGTCAGCTTCCTCCTCGGAGCGGCGGCACAATTTGGTATTTATATGGCCTATTTCGGTGCGATGGCACTCGGATTCTCCGATAAGGCGGCAGCCGCTGTCTCGATCATCGGAGGAGCTGACGGCCCGACATCGATCTTCCTGGCCGGTAAACTGCAGCAGACGGCAATCCTCGGACCGATCGCGGTCGCGGCATATTCCTATATGTCACTTGTCCCGGTCATCCAGCCGCCGGTCATGCGTCTTCTGACAACAAAGAAAGAGCGTCAGATCAAAATGGCACAGCTGCGTCCGGTTACAAAACTTGAGAGGATTCTGTTCCCGATCATCGTTACGATCGTGGTGTGCTCGATCCTCCCGACAACCGCACCGCTTGTCGGTATGCTGATGCTCGGCAACCTGTTCCGCGAAAGCGGCGTTGTCCGTCAGCTTCAGGAGACCGCTTCCAATGCGATGATGTATATCGTTGTTATCATGCTCGGTACCTCTGTCGGCGCAACGACCAGTGCAGAGGCATTCCTGAACGCAACGACTTTGAAGATCGTCTTCCTGGGTCTTGTCGCATTTATCTTTGGTACTGCAGCAGGAGTTTTACTCGGCAAGCTGATGTGTGCACTCACACACGGCAGGGTCAATCCGCTGATCGGTTCGGCCGGTGTATCGGCTGTCCCGATGGCTGCCCGAGTCTCTCAGAAGGAAGGCGCGAGAGAAGATCCGACGAACTTCCTTTTGATGCATGCGATGGGTCCGAATGTCGCAGGTGTTATCGGTACTGCTGTTGCAGCCGGTACATTTATGGCTATTTTCGGAGTCTGATGACATTAGATTATTTAAGATTTACATATTAGGAGGTAACATTAGATGGCTGAAAAAACAGTTGAAAAAAGGCCTGTTCAGATCGTTGAGACCATCCTTCGTGATGCTCATCAGTCTCTGATCGCGACGCGTATGACGACCGAACAGATGCTTCCGATCGTCGATAAGATGGATCAGGTCGGTTACTATTCTGTGGAGTGCTGGGGCGGCGCAACATTTGACTCATGTATTCGTTTCCTGCATGAAGATCCGTGGGATCGTCTCCGCAAATTCCGCGATGGATTTAAAAACACAAAACTGCAGATGCTCTTCAGAGGACAGAACATCCTCGGTTATCGGCCGTATGCGGATGATGTGGTCGAGTATTTTGTTCAGAAGTCAGTTGCAAACGGTATCGATGTCATTCGTATCTTTGACTGCCTGAATGATATCCGCAACCTTCAGACAGCAGTCAATGCCGCAGCTAAGGAAAGCGCGGAATCACAGGTCGCGATGTCCTACACGCTCGGCGAAGCCTATACTCTTGATTACTGGCTTGATCTGGCAAAGCGCATTGAAGATATGGGTGCTGACTCGATTTGTATCAAGGATATGGCCGGTCTGCTTCTTCCTTACAAGGCAACGGAGCTGATCTCAGCGCTGAAGGAGACAGTCTCTATTCCGATCGATCTGCATACCCATTATTCGTCAGGTGTGGCTTCAATGACATATCTGAAGGCTGTAGAAGCCGGTGTAGACCGCATCGATACAGCAATGTCACCGTTCGCGCTCGGCACCAGCCAGCCGGCGACCGAAGTCATGGTCGAGACATTTAAGGGTACGCCTTATGACACAGGATTTGATCAGACACTCCTTTCAGAGATTGCCGATCACTTCCGTCCGATCCGCGATGAGGCGCTTGAGTCAGGACTGCTCAATCCGAAGAACATGGGTGTCAACATCAAGACACTTCTGTATCAGGTTCCGGGCGGCATGCTGTCGAACCTGACCAGCCAGCTGAAAGAGCAGAATGCTGAAGACAAATTCTATGAAGTGCTCGAGGAAGTACCGCGTGTACGTAACGATCTCGGACAGCCGCCGCTTGTCACTCCGTCATCACAGATCGTCGGAACACAGGCAGTATTCAATGTCCTTCTCGGTGAGCGCTATAAGATGGCAACAGACCAGACCAAGGATATCCTGGCAGGCAAGTATGGCAAGACGACTCTTCCGGTCAATCCCGAAATACAGAAAAAGGTTATCGGGGATGCCGAAGTCATCACCTGCCGTCCTGCCGATCTGATCGACAACGAGCTGGATACTCTGCGCAGTGAGATGGCACAGTACGATCAGCAGCCTGAAGACGTGCTGACTTACGCATTGTTCCCGCAGGTCGCGACTGATTTCTTCAAGTACCGCGATGCACAGCAGACGAAAGTCGACGTCACAAAAGCTGACACCGAAAACGGAGCTTATCCTGTCTGAGGCAACCACTGATCTAGATTAAGCAAATCCCCATTTGCCGATGGCAGGTGGGGATTTTTGGCTTGTGAGGAAATGAACCATGTATGACGATATGACAAAAGAAGATATCGCGAAGATCGAAGAAGAGATCGAGTACCGTAAAATGGTTGTCCGCAAGGAGGCGATCCAGGCGGTCAAAGAAGCGCGTGCTCACGGAGATCTGAGTGAAAACTTTGAATATCATGCCGCCAAGCAGCATAAAAATAAGAATGAAAGCCGTATCCGCTATCTCGAAAAGATGGTCAAGACCGCTCATATTATCGAAGATACTTCGGCGGAAGATGAGATCGGACTGTTCAATACAGTGACCGTCTATATCCCTGAGGATGACGCGGAAGAGCAGTATAAGATCGTGACGTCGATGCGCGGAGATTCGCTGAGCGGCTTGATCACAAAGGAGTCGCCGGTCGGGCAGGCCCTTCTCGGGCATAAGGTCGGAGAGACAGTGACTGTCAAAGTCAACGACTCATACAGTTATCAGATGGAGATCCGCAAGATCGAAAAGACTGTCGATGACGGCAGCGACGGTATTAGGAGTTTCTGATGCGTACGATCGTTGTGATCGGAGGCGGTGCGGCCGGTATGTTTGCGGCAGTCCATGCGGCACGATCCGGTGCATCTGTCGTGCTTGTTGAGAAAAATGAAAAACTCGGCAAAAAGATCTATATTACCGGTAAAGGACGCTGCAATCTGACAAATCACAGTACGCGCGATGAATTGCTTGAAGCGGTCACCGGGCGGAGATCCCGTTTTCTGTACAGCGCATTTTCCCGATGGGATGCCGAAGATACGATCAGATTCTTTGAGGATGCCGGTCTTCGTCTCAAAGAGGAGAGAGGAAGACGGATGTTCCCGGTTTCAGATCACGCGTCGGATGTGACTGCAGCGCTTGCCGGACAACTCAAAACAGCCGGTGTAAAGATCCTGCTTGAAACAGAAGCAGTGAGTCTGACAACAGGCGCAGAAGGCGCTCTGACAGGGGTCAGAGTCCGTTCATGCCGTTCCGGCAGGGATCAGATACTGCCGGCAAATGCATGTATCATAGCGACAGGAGGATTAAGCTATCCGTCAACCGGTTCGACCGGTGACGGCTATCGGTTCGCCGGAGAGACCGGCCATACGATCAACCCTCTGTCCCCGTCGCTGGTTCCGATGGATACTGACGAATCCTGGACAAGAGAGCTTCAGGGTCTGACGCTAAAAAATGTCGGAGTCCGCTTTAAACTCGGAACAAAAACGGTTTATGCCGAAGAGATCGGAGAGCTGCTGTTTACCCATTTCGGAATCAGCGGTCCTGCCGTTTTGTCTGCTTCGAGCGTCTTGAGCGGCAAATTGTATCCGAACGGCTATCCGGCTGACAAGACAGGAAGTAAAATGACTGATGCCGGTGTACAGGTAGAGATCGATCTGAAACCGGCTTTAACGCATGATGAACTAGACAAAAGAGTTCTCCGCGAGTTAGCAGCGCATCACCGTCAGGATTTCGTGAACGCCATCCGCGGTCTGTTCCCGAAAAAACTGGTACCGGTGATGGTCAGATTAAGCGGTATTGATCCGGCAAAGAAGGCCGATCAGATATCGGCAAAAGAACGCAGCCGGTTTGTGGATCTGACAAAGCATCTGACCTTTACGGCGACTGCGCTTCGGGGGTGGAGTGAAGCCGTGATCACTCACGGCGGTGTTGACACCGGGCAGCTTGATCCGAAAACAATGGAATCAAAGATCACACCGGGTCTGTATTTTGCCGGCGAAGTCATCGATGTCGATGCGCTGACCGGAGGGTTCAATCTGCAGATCGCCTGGTCGACAGGCTATGCTGCCGGAACTGCAGCCGCAGAAGACAGTTAAAACAAGGAGGAGATATCAATGGGATATGCAATAGCGATCGATGGTCCGGCAGGAGCCGGAAAAAGTTCAATTGCTAAGAGAATTGCTGAATCGCTTGGATTTATCTATGTGGATACAGGAGCACTCTATCGTGTGATCGGCCTCGCTGTATACAGAAAAGCCGGCCGCACTGACGATGAGGAGATCATCAAAGAAGTTGCGCGTGATGTGGAAGTTTCTCTCGATTACAACGAAAAGGGACAGCGCGTCTACCTGTCCGGCGAGGACGTCTCCGAAGAGATCCGGAAAGAAGAGATCAGCCACATGGCATCCGTTGTATCGGCAGTCCCGTATGTGCGGGAGCGTCTGCTTGAATTACAGAGGCAGATGGCCCGCGAGCATGATGTGATTATGGACGGACGCGATATCGGAACAGTTATACTGCCCGATGCGGATCTGAAGATTTTTCTGACTTGTCCTGCAGAAGAACGCGCGCAG
>CACYEU010000230.1 GCA_902773445.1 uncultured Lachnospiraceae bacterium
AGCAGCGTTAAAATAGAATATATGCGGACACAGCAAGCGTGATCGAAACAGTGTCCGGAGAGCAGAAGGCTGTCGCTATCATAATAGCGGCGGCCTTCTTTTCAATTCGCCGGCCAAGTCATTTCCCGGGACCAATCTGACGACCGAAATCCAGGAAATCCTAAATCAATTCGCCGGCCAAGTCATTTCGGGGGGCTGATTTGTCGACCGAAATCGAGAAAATCTCGAATAGGTCCGCCAGCCAGCGTTTGCTGAGGGTGCGAAATGACCACCGAAATCCAGAAAATCTCAGATAGGTCCGCCAACCAGCGTCCGCTGAGGGCTAAACTGTACCCTATAAGTAGGACACATGAAGAATCATTTTTGTATGCTTTCATTCTTGGCTGTTCCACTTGTAGGACATGCAAAAACAGCTATTGTAAGTCAAAAATTCTGGTTGTCCCACTTGTAGGACATGCAAAAACAGACTTTGTTAGTCACGGTTTCTGGCAGTCCCTCCTGTAGGACAAATAATGGCAAGACCTTCAATGCTGAGGAATGCGTTCAATGACTCGTAAGCAGCATCTGTATTGTGATATAAATACATTAAAGGAAGGTATCACAATTATGAGCAAACCACCCGTCTATACACAGGAACAGATCGCTATCCTGGCAAGCAATCCTTATACTCGCGCCGTCAGTCCTTACCGGATCAGTTTCACCGTTGAATTTAAAAGGTACATGCTGGAAGAACGCGAGCGCACCGGAAAGCCTTGGAAAGAAATAGTCCGTCAGGCTGGTTATGATCCGGAGATCTTTGGAAAATCACGATTAGATAAATTGATCGGCTCAATCCGTAAACAGGCAGCTTCTCCAGAAGGTCTTCGAGCTCCGGCCGGCAAGCCAAAGAAAGCTCCTTCCGGTAATGAAACGCTGCGGAAGACGGTCAAGGAACTTAAAGAGGAAGTCGAGATCCTGAACCAGAAGGTTGAATTTCTAAAAAAAACTGTTGCGATCCGTCAGAAAAAGGAGATTCAAAAGTAGATTATTACCGACTGATCCACAAGACACTTGCTGAAGCAGACAACAAACTAACTATAAAAGAACTCTGCAGTCTTTCAGGAGTTACTCGCTCCGCCTACTACCGCTGGCTTTCCAGGAGAGAGCTCATGATAGATCGCGAGCAAAAGGACAGGGAAGATTTTCTCCTCATCCTCCAGGCTTATCAGTTCCGTGGCTATGATAAAGGTGTTCGCGGTATCTACATGCGGCTCCTGCATACAGGACACCGGATGAACAAAAAGAAGATCCGAAGGCTAATGCGAAAATACGGCCTGTATTGTCCTGTACGAAAGCGGAACCCTTACCGTGAGATGGCCCGGAAAATGCGGACAAATGCCGTCGCTGATAATCTCGTAAAAAGAGAATTCAAGCTTCATGGCATCAGAGCAGTACTGCTGACGGACATCACCTACATCCCGTTCCGTAAGAGTTTCCTGTACCTGTCAGTTATCCTTGATGCTTATACCATGCAGGTGCTCTCATATGTGTTGAGTCCATCTCTGGAAGTGGACTTCGTGCTATTGACAGTACAAAAGTTGATTGAAAAGCACCAGATTCCAATGGACCATAAGGTATACATCCACAGCGACCAGGGATGCCACTATACAAGTACCAGTTTTCGAAAGCTGATCGCTGATGTTGGGTTGCGGCAGTCTATGTCCAGGAGGGGTAACTGTTGGGACAATGCTCCTCAGGAGAGCTTCTTCGGTCATATGAAAGATGAACTTCATATGCGGAAACGCTCTTGGAAGAACTTCAATGATGTCCAGGCAACAATTGATGACTGGATGGACTACTACAACAACGACAGGTATCAGGAAGGCCTGAAAGGTCTATCACCCAACGAGTTTTATCTATACCAAACTGAAGGGATATATCCAGCACAGATGCTTCTACCTTAGAGCATACTTTTTGAAGACGCCGTGTCCTTGACATGGGGAGCACTTTAACTTGCGGAGGGCACTGGCAGGCGTACCTAAATTGGATTTTCTGGAATTCGGTGGTCATTCTGGACTTGCGGAGGGCACTGGCAGGCGTACCTAAATTGGGTTTTCTGGAATTCGGTGGTCGCCAAAGGCAGGCGGAGGGCTCTGGCAGGCGTACCTAAATTG
>CACYEU010000231.1 GCA_902773445.1 uncultured Lachnospiraceae bacterium
GATCTCGGATTCCTCGACCTGGTCTTTGCGCAGGAGAATATTGAGGGCGTCATTCATTTCGCCGGATACAAGGCGGTCGGAGAGTCTGTTCAGAAGCCATGGCATTACTATCAGAATAATATCGCCGGGACGCTCAACCTGATCCGCATGATGATGGAGCGCGGCTGCAAGAAAATGATCTTCAGCTCATCGGCGACCGTTTACGGCGAGCCCGTAACTGTTCCGCTGACTGAGGAATGCGCGAAAGGAATCCCCGGAAGTCCGTACGGCTGGACAAAGTGGATGATCGAACAGATCCTGACAGATCTGCACACGGCTGACCCCGAGTGGAATGTCGTGCTGCTTCGCTATTTCAATCCGATCGGCGCGCATAAGAGCGGACAGATCGGAGAAGACCCGAAGGGAATTCCCAACAATCTGCTTCCGTATATCGCGAAAGTCGCGGTCGGCCGTCTTGAGAAGCTGGGTGTCTTCGGCGACGACTATCCGACACCTGACGGAACCTGCATCCGCGACTATATCCATGTCGTCGATCTGGCAAAAGGACATGTCAGAGCGCTCGAGCTGTTCGAAAAAGATCCGGCTGTCTCGGTCTACAATCTCGGAACCGGGAGAGGATACTCGGTACTCGAAGTCGTCAAGGCATTTGAGAAAGCATGCGGGCATCCGATCCCCTATGAGATAAAGCCGCGCCGCGCCGGAGATTACCCGTCTTACTATGCTGACTGCACGAAAGCAGCAGTCGAATTAGGATGGAAAGCTGAGATGGATATCGACGAAATGTGCGCCGATACATGGAACTGGCAGAAGAATAATCCGGACGGTTACGAAGGCTGAAACGCAAAACTTGCAAAAATGCAGCAAATGCGATAACATATATTTAACTATGGGGTATAATTCCGGCCAAGGGGTGAAGAGCCGGATAATTATAAGGGAGTATAAATAAGGAAGGTGACTTATGGATCGGTATATCATTAAGGGTGGCAACCCGCTGGTCGGAGAAGTTGAGATCGGCGGTGCGAAAAATGCCGCGCTCGGCATTATCGCGGCCGCCATTATGACAGACGAGACGGTTACGATCGAGAATCTGCCAGACGTTAACGATACAAATGTATTATTGGAAGCAATGCAGGGCATTGGCGTGCGTGTTATGCGTGTAGACCGTCATACGGTCAAGATCAACGCAGGCAATGTCTTTTCTCATTGCATTGAATATGATTATATTCGAAAGATCCGCGCATCCTACTATCTGCTCGGCGCATTGCTCGGCAAATATAACCATGCCGAGGTCGCTCTGCCCGGCGGATGTAAGATCGGCGCGAGACCGATCGACCAGCATATCAAAGGCTTCAAATCTCTCGGAGCCAAAGTCACACTGAATCATGGTAATATCATTACAAGTGCCGATACGCTCAAGGCATCGCACTTGTATTTTGACGTGGTATCAGTCGGCGCGACGATCAATGTCATGATGGCTGCCGCAATGGCAGAAGGCACAACGATCATGGAAAATGTCGCCAAAGAGCCTCATGTCGTCGATATCGCGAACTTCCTGAACAGCATGGGCGCCAAGATCAAAGGTGCCGGCACTAATATGATCCGTATTACCGGCGTATCGAAACTGCACGGGACGACTTATTCAATTATCCCGGACCAGATCGAGGCCGGTACATTTATGTTTGCGGCAGCCGCCACACGCGGCGATGTCACAGTCACGAACGTGATTCCGAAGCATCTCGAGGCAACGATCTACAAATTGACCGAACTCGGATGCGAGATCGAGGAATTTGACGATGCGGTTCGTGTCGTATCCAAGGGCAATCTCAAGCCGACGACGGTCAAGACTCTTCCGTATCCGGGATTCCCGACCGATATGCAGCCGCAGATGGGCGTCACGCTTGCTCTGTGCAAAGGCACAAGCGTGATCACCGAAAGTATCTTTGAAAACAGATTCAAATACCTCGAAGAGCTCAGACGCATGGGTGCTGAGGTCAGCGTTGAGGGAACGACGGCGTCGATCCGCGGTGTCGATCATCTTTCAGGAACCAGCGTTAACGCGCTCGACCTTCGCGCGGGAGCAGCTCTCGTGATCGCGGGTCTCTCGGCAGAGGGAACGACGATCGTCGAGGACATCCACTATATCAAGCGCGGCTATGAGAAGTTCGACGAAAAGATCAGATCTCTCGGAGGTATTATCGAGGAAGTCGACAGCGA
>CACYEU010000232.1 GCA_902773445.1 uncultured Lachnospiraceae bacterium
CAGCTTTGATGGTGGTCGGATGCGGAAAGAAACAGACAGAAAACACAGCACCGAAAAAAGAGGAGCCGAAAGAGCCTGAGTACGCAACGATCGGCGTACAGGATGACGGCGCGCTTGAGATCCTGTTGACAAACGGGACCGGTGCAGCAATCAAGTCATTTGTTGTCAACAACTCGACAACGACGGAACAGCAGCCGAACCTCCTGGAGGACGGAGATCTGTTTGCGGACGGCGAAACGCGTAAACTGTATTATCTTGTTCCCGATATGCCCGATCCTCAGGCCGGTGAAGAAGTTAATGCGGAAGAAACTCAGACTGACCGCCCTGCAGGTGCGGGAGGAGAGCAGACCGATGGAGTGGCAAGTGCCGGCGGCGGAGAGAACGCGACGGAAGATGCCGATACACCCGCACCGAAAGAGACACCGGTCGAATACACACTGGTACTCACATTCGAGGACGGAAAACAGGTCAAGCTGCATCAGTTCCCGATGCTCGACATGAAGGAGGGCACGCTGAAGAGAGAGGATCCGTTCGGTTACGTTGTCTACAAGAGTGAGTCGACAGGCGAAGAGATCAATACTCTTGATTCCGAAAAAGCGATCCTTGCGGCAGCACAGGAAGCTGCAAGAGCGAAGGCGGAAGCAGAGCAGAAAGCTAAAGAGGAGGCTGAAGCGGCCGCGGCAGCAGCAGCCCAGGCCGAAGCGAACAGAAGATGGCAGCAACAGCAGCAGGCAGCAGCGGCAGCGGCTGCACAACAACAGCAGCAAGCCGCTCAGCAGGCACCTGCTGACAACGGTTGTCTCGGAGGAGACGCGCTGACGTATTAGTGCGTATTTTTAATCTAACATCATAAAGAAATTCAATGACAGCGGTGCCTCGGCCCGCTGTCATTATTTATTGACGTGAGAGGCGGCCGCATGATAAAATTACCATACTGTGCGGCTAAAAAAGCGTACTGATTCCACCTTTATTTCAGTGAACTGAATCATACGAAATGAAAAAGAAATTCGACATTCGATTTACATATATCCGGATCATCGCCTGCATGGCGGTGGTGCTTCTTCATACGCTGTTTGTCTCGTTTACACTCTATCAGCAGACAATATCACCGGCGGACTACAAGGTGACACAGTCGATCGTCCACAATCTGATGTGGGCGGTTCCGGCATTTGTCATGGTGACCGGAGCTTTGCTTCTGAATCCGGCAAGAAAAGTCAGTTTTAAAAAACTTTTTACCGTCTATATCAGACGCGTGCTGGTCGCGCTTGTGATCGGCTGCGTCGCATTCCGCATCATTGACGCAATATGGAATCACGAGCCGTTTTCCGGAAAGATCATCGGCGAAGGATTTAAGAATATCGTGACCGGACAGACCTGGGGACACATGTGGTATCTGTATCTGCTGATCGGTCTGTATCTGCTGATGCCTTTCTATAAAAAGATCGCGGAACACTGTACGAATAGGGAGCTGTACTATTTATTGGCAGTGTATTTCGTCTTTGAATCGCTTCTGCTGCTGTTTAATATGACGAATACGACCGTCGCATTCTATATCCATGTATCTTCGATCTATCCGTTCTATTTATTTGCAGGGTATGTGCTGAACAACGAAAACAGGCCGCATGCAGGTATCTTTACACTTGTGTTTATCGCTGCAACGGTTTTGCTCGTCCTTCTTACGATCGTGAGAATCGACGGTTCTCATGACAAATTGGAAACGCTGTTCGGCTATTCGTCACCGGTGGTCGTCTTCCAGGCTCTCGGATTCTTTGGAATGATGCTCGGCGCACGTGAACTCAAAAGCAACAGGATCACAGCTGTTTTAAAAGATATCGACAATGCCTCATTTGGGATTTATCTGCTCCATCTGGGATTTGTCAGATGGCTTCTTCGCTATCGCGGCTGGAATCCTTACGAAAATAAAATGCTGTTCATCGCGGTATTCCTGATTGCATTTTTCGGATCATATCTGATCGTGACGGCATTTAAACATGTTATGGCAACACTGAAATCGAAACGAGGTGTATCTTGAAAGGGTTATATTTAAACTGCAAAAAGAAATTAGCGGTCGTATTGGTGCTTGGCATGATCCTGGCGCTGATGATTCCGGGAACCGGGTTCGCCGAACCGGCCGAAGGGACAGAAACAGCTGATACTACAGTGGTCGAAACTGACGTTCAGAAGAACGATGACCAGGAGTCTGAAACCGCAGATCTGCCCGAGGAAGATGAGACGGTCGCCGCGATGCAGGACGAAGATGCAGAAGAGATTCCGGACAAAGTTGACGCTGAGACTGAAGAGGAGACCGGAGAGGAAGACGAGCAGGAGAAACAGGTCCCGGTCTACCGCCTTTACAATCCGAAGACGACCGAGCATTTATTTACAACCTCGTTACATGAGACGACCGTCCTTTATCAGCAGCACGGCTGGAACTGGGAGGGAATCGGCTGGTATGCCCCCGAACAGGGAAAGGCGGTCTATCGTCTGTTCAATAAAAACCTCAACCAGCATATATTTACAACTGATACTCATGAGAAAAAGGTCTTATCGACACAGCACGGATGGACGATCGACAACAATGACAAGCCCCTGTTTTATTCGGGCGGTGATCTGAATGTCTACCGCCTCTATCTGAAAAGCATCGGCGCACATCACCTGACGCTTGACAAAAACGAATATGATAAGCTGCCGGAGTATGGCTGGAAGCAGGAGGGCACTGCATTTAAAGCTCTTGCGAAGGGGCGGATCCCGGGCGATAAAGCTGAGGTGGGCGGCGATCTGTCGACCTCCGCTGTAAACGGCACGAACGGGACGTTCAAGGTGACCGGCAGTGAGATCATATCAGAAATCGGTATCAAGAAAGTTGAATTCGCGATTTGGCGTGATTCGGATCAAAACGATATCAAATGGTATACAGCTTCGGGCAGCGGAAGCACTTACAATGCGACAGCTAAAGTCTCGAACCACAAGCATCATTTCGGAACATACACGATCCATATGTATGTGACGCTCGGGAACGGTGTCAGAAAAAAGGTCGCTTCGACGACGGTGAAGATCAATGCGGACAACTATGTCTACGGAGCTTATGCGAACAGCGATCAATCCAAATACACGATCACGATCTTAAACGCGAATATCGGCGGTGAGGCTGTCGACAAAATCAAGGCTGCCGTATGGAGCAGCACCGGCGGGCAGGATGATCTCGTCTGGTACAATATGACGAATATTGCCGGTAAAAACTGGCGTGTGACGGTCGATCAGGCAAAACACAAGCACGCCGGCGCGTTCAATGCCCATCTTTACGGAAATGCCGGAGAGAGCGAAGCGGTTATCGGAAAGCATACTTTCACACTTAAAGAGGCACTCACTGAAGTCGAGAAGCTTGCTGAGGCACGCCTCAACGCTGTAGGACGCAATCTGCGAGCAGCGTTCAACTGGTCAGTGCGTATGCGGTATCAGTCTCTCGACACCAGAAAGATCCGCGATTGCGCGGCGATGGCGACATACGGCTTCAAAAACGGTAAGGGCAACTGCGGCGCGATGGCGGCAACGTTCTATTATATGGCCAAACGCCTCGGCTATGATGCCCATTATGTAACCGGATATGTTCCGCTTGCCGGCGGCGGTATGGGTCCGCACGCATGGGTCGAGATTACCGAGGGCGGCAGGAACTGGGTCTATGATCCCGATTTCAATCATGAGACCGGCCGCAACGGATTCAAGATCTACTACGGCTACGGCGGAACCTGGCGTTATTCGGCATACAGCAGAGTCAACTGACAACAGGCTGTCCCGTATATTAACGGGACAGCTTTTCATTGAAAAGGAAAGATATGCATACGATTATTATTGGTAAAAACCACGGCAACAGAAGCAGATGGATGAATGAGCTGAAACCACTTATCGATGATCCTTACGGCTTCTACACGAAGTCGATCGGTGACCACGATCTGGGCGGTATCCGGATCTACATGCTTGATCTGCGCGGTGAGCAGCTCTGTGATGAATCGACGTTCATCGGAACATGTATCAATAAAACTCCGGAGGCAGTCATAACCGGTTATAACGGAATCGTGCCGGCACTCAGGGCGATTCCCGACGGTGCGCATGTCATTATGGATCATCTCGGAACGATGGATGAGATTTCGCCGGCATTTCAGGAGGCAGTGCACGGGCTGCTTGACCGCTGCACAGTCCTTGCGGCTCTGACCGACCGCGAGAACAATTATCTGGCCGGGATTCAAAACAGACCGGATTCAATTTGCTTTTTTGCCGAGACGGATGATTTTGAAGCGGCTGAAAAGTGTTTACTGTCGCAGATTAATTAATGCCAGTCTTGTGTACTTTCTTGAAGGATTTGAAATATTACCACAGGAATTATGTGTAAAATAAGACATTTGTCTGAAATGCCACAGAAAACAGCTGTTTTTTGTGGCTTTCTTTTGATTTATGAAATAATGCACATAAAACCTGTGGCATTTTTTAAAATCCGCTGGAAAGCACACAATACACAGCAAATCGGCGCTAAATGATCACATCCAGAGCATTATTGATTCGAGTGATCGTCAGCGGATGATCACGGGTTTCAAAAGTCATGATGAGATTGACACCCGGGACGATTCCGTGCTGGGTGTAAAACGTAATCTTTTCCGATGCTTTGCGGCTGTAGTAAGGGTCATCCATCATCCCGAAGTGCTCATAATATACGGGAGAGCCGCTGACAGGATCAATGATCG
The DNA here is from genome assembly GCA_902773445.1 of uncultured Lachnospiraceae bacterium. Lineage (GTDB taxonomy): Bacteria > Bacillota > Clostridia > Lachnospirales > Lachnospiraceae > RUG842. The sequence goes on from CACYEU010000232.1 coordinate 4,737, forward strand.
TGAAATCCGGATAAAATGTCTTGCCGCCGATATATAAAGGCTGTTCATAGATAAATACCAATCCGTGCTCAATCAGAACTGTTACGATGATGACTTCAGACTTTGATCTGACAGAGATGCCGGCGGGGGTCGGTTCCGTACGTTTTTCCTGTAAGGGTGCGAGAGAGGGATCATTTATTACACGGTATTTTGTGTGATCCTGTTGGGCAGTAAAGAATTGTCTGATCATATTTGCCCGCTCCGGATTGGTGATCAGGTACTTCATTGCCCGTCCGTTGTCAAACGGCAGATGGCGCAGGCAGTACTCGATTGTTTTCTTTTCGTCTGCCAGATCCTGAAGCCTGCAGGTGAGATATTTGCGGTACATAAGCTTTGCGGCTAACGGTTCTTCACCTTTCACAAAAATATGTTTCTCACCTTTCAGTGAGCCGCGTATCGTCCGGTAATCACCGTTCTTTTGGATGGATGCGCTCCCTTCGGGAAGTTCTGAGATCCTCTTGTTGATTGTCAGTGTTTCGTGTGATATGTCCTTGAGTCTGGCGGCAAATTGTTCTTTAGTAGTGCTGGTAAGATTCATATAAACCTCGTCCGGTGCGTAACAACAGTTTTGAAGTGCGATGTATTATAGCGGTTCAAGGAGAATAGTACAATGCGTATTTCCGAAGATTCGGTCGACACTTTTCGACAGCTCCTGTATACTGATCGGGAAGAGGTGAATCATATGAGCAGACAATTTGTCATCAGAGGCGATCTCTGCTGGAGCGAAAGCAAGGACAAGATCAGGACAATGGATAACGGCTATATC
>CACYEU010000233.1 GCA_902773445.1 uncultured Lachnospiraceae bacterium
GATTGCACATCTGGCCACGTTAAACACCTCCTAACTCCCGGTAAAATGACCTCTTATTCGTCACAACGCCAATATTTTATCAGAAAACATCAGGCGATGCAAGAATTATTTTAACATACCTGAAAATTCTTCATCTGTCAGAGGATGATATCCTTTTTCATGCAGCGCGCGTTCTGCGCCTTCAATATCGGAGACTTTGGCAATCAGATATGCCTTGTTGGATGCGCGGAGCAGAGCAGCGTAGAAGTATTCGATATTGATCCCGGCATCGCTCAATACTTCAAGCATTGCAACCAGCGCGCCCGGAGTGTCATCCAGCTCCATGACAAGAACATCGGTCGCCTTTGCGATATATTCTTCTTCACCGAGAATCTTTAATGTCTGGTCGACATCGTCCGTGATCAGACGCATGATGCCGAACTCCTGTGTCTCTGCGACATTCAGTGCGCGCATATCAATATTGTGTTTGCGCAGAGTGCGGCAGAATTCCATCAAGGAACCGGGCTGATTCTCAAGAAATACTGATAATTGTTTGACTGACATAGTTCTTTCCTTTCCTGATCATGCGTTGTAGAGATGACGTTTATCGATAACACGGACAGCCTTGCCTTCAGAGCGCTCGATCGTCTTAGGATTGACGAGACTGACCTTTGAATAAATGCCGAGCATGCTCTTGAGAGCCGCTACCAGCTGTTTCTCATAGCGCCCGATATCGTCGAGATTATCTGAGAACATATCCGGTGTCATCTCGACACGAACTTCGAGAGTATCAGAATTGCCGGCACGGTCGACAACGAGCTGATAGTTAGCCTGGTAGCCGTTGTCAAGCAGCACTTCCTCGATCTGGGACGGGAAGACATTGACGCCCTTGACAATCAGCATGTCATCGCTTCGTCCAAGCGGTTTCGACATTCTGACAAATGTGCGCCCGCAGGAGCACTTTTCATGGGAGAGAATGCCGATATCACGTGTGCGGTAACGAAGCAGAGGAGAAGCTTCCTTATCAAGCGTTGTGAAGACGAGTTCACCGCGCTCACCGTCCGGTACCGGTTCAAGAGTGTTCGGATCAAGACATTCGACGATGAAGTGATCTTCATTGACATGCATGCCCTTTTGTTCGAAGCACTCAAATGAGACTCCGGGACCGCTCATCTCAGTCAGTCCGTAAATATCAAATGCCTTGAGCCCGAGAGACTTTTCTATATCATGCCGCATCTGCTCGGTCCACGCCTCGGCGCCGAATATACCGGCTTTCAGGGAAATCTTGTCGCGCAGGCCGCGCTCATTGATCGATTCGGCAAGATAGGCCGCGTAGGACGGCGTACAGCAGATGATCGTTGTTTTCAGATCACACATAAACTGGATCTGTCTGTCCGTATTGCCCGATGACGTTGGAACTGTCAGACAGCCGACTTTATGGGAACCGCCGTTTAAGCCGGGGCCGCCGGTAAACAAGCCGTACCCGTAGGAGACTTGTACAACGTCGTCCGCAGTTCCTCCTGCAGCGACGATTGCTCTGGCACAGCAATCTTCCCAAAGTTCGATATCATGCTGAGTATAGTAGGCAATGACGCGCTTTCCTGTAGTTCCGGAGGTGCTTTGGATCCTGACGCAGTCTGTCAGCGGACATGAGAGCAGTCCGTAAGGATAATTCATGCGCAGGTCATCTTTCGACAACAGCGGGAGCTTTCTGATATCTTCGAGAGTTCTGATATCGCCCGGCTCAACACCTGTTTCTTTCATTTTCTGACGATAGTAGGGCACCTGATCATACAGACGGTTAACTGTATTGATCAGTCCTTCAGTCTGCCACGCGGTGATCTGATCACGCGAGGCTGTTTCTCTTTCAGGTTGATAGTAATTCACAATTGACATCCTTTCTTTCATCAACTTAACAATCACAGAAAATTGTAACACGCCATTATGCGATGTGCAAGTTAAACCGTCTTATGTTATAATCAGTATACCACAGAATCCGATATTGAAAGGAAATCCCTATGAAAAAAGCGGTTATAACGGTTGTCGGCAAAGACTCAGTCGGCATTATCGCCAGGGTCTGCACCTATATGGCGGACTGTAATGTCAACATCCTTGACATTTCCCAGACAATCGTCGACGGATACTTTAATATGATGATGATCGTTGATATCACGGAAGTCGATCATGACTTTGCGGGCTTTTCCGGAAAGATTATCGAGATCGGAGAGGAGCTGGGCATGGATATCCATTGTCAGCGTGAAGATATCTTCGAATCGATGCACCGTATTTGAAAGTTGAATGAATCATGATCAATCTGTATGAAGTATCACAAACCAATCATATGATCGAATCCGAGAATCTGGATGTTCGTACGATCACGCTCGGAATCAGTCTGACCGATTGCATCAGTGATTCGATCGATGTGCTTTGCAAGCGTATCTACGACAAGATCACGCGCCTCGGCCGTGACCTTGTCAAAACAGGCGAAGAAATCGAAAAAGAATTCGGTATTCCGGTCGTCAACAAGCGTGTTTCGGTCACCCCGATCGCTCTTGTCGGCGCATCTGCCTGTAAAGTTGAAGAAGACTATGTCAGGATCGCGAAGACGCTTGACAAAGCTGCTCAGGATATCGGAATCAATTTTATCGGCGGCTATTCGGCTCTTGTCCCGAAAGCGATGACACCGGCCGAAGAGATGTTTATTCGCTCAATTCCAAAAGCACTGTCAGTAACCGAATGCGTCTGCAGTTCAGTAGTCGCAGGTTCGACCAGAACCGGCATCAACATGGATGCCGTCCGAGTGATGGGAAGAATCGTCCGTAAAACTGCCGAGTTAACTGCGGCAGAGGATTCGATCGGATGCGCAAAGCTTGTTGTGCTCTGCAACGCTCCGGATGACAACCCGTTCATGGCCGGTTCATTCCTAGGCGTCACCGAAGGTGATTCTGTTATCAATGTCGGCGTCAGCGGACCGGGTGTCGTACGCCATGCTCTTGAAGGCGCGCACGGCATGAGCTTTGCCGAACTATGTGATATGATCAAAAAGACTGCTTTCAAGATCACGCGTGTCGGACAGCTCGTCGCGGGCCGTGCCTGTGAGATGCTGGATGTCCCGATGGGGATTATCGACTTATCACTTGCTCCGACTCCTGCGGTCGGAGACAGTATCGCCGACATCCTGACTGAAATGGGACTCGAACACGCCGGTGCACCGGGCACCACAGCCGCGCTTGCCCTGTTAAATGACCAGGTCAAGAAAGGCGGTGTTATGGCCGCTTCGTATGTCGGAGGATTAAGCGGAGCGTTTATTCCGGTCAGCGAAGATGCTTCAATGGCTCTTTCGGCGGCCAACGGAACGATTTCAATTGAAAAACTCGAGGCGATGACCTGTGTCTGTTCGGTCGGTCTCGATATGATAGCAATTCCCGGAGATACGTCGGAAACAACACTCTCGGGAATCATGGCTGATGAAATGGCGATCGGCATGGTCAACGGCAAGACGACTGCTGTCCGCATCATACCGGTCATCGGAAAGAAAGCAGGGGAAAGAGCTCATTTCGGAGGGCTGCTCGGCGATGCGCCGATCATACCTGTCGGAAAGGGCGACTGCAGTGAATTCATCGGAAGAAACGGCCGCATCCCGGCACCGATTCACAGTTTTAAAAACTAGGAGGTTCGCAAGATGGAAGGCAAAAAGACGACTGATTTGGGTCAAATAGTCATCAAGCCTGATACGATAGCCAGGTATGCAGGCAGCATAGCTGTCGAAAACTTTGGCATCGTCGGCATGGCAGCTGTCAGCATGAGAGACGGTATCGTCAAGCTGTTGAAGCGCGACAGTATTTCACGCGGCGTAAAAGTTAAGATCGAGGATGACTCGATTTTCATTGATATGCATGTAATCGTTGTTTATGGCATCAACATTCCGACCGTGACTCAGAATTTGATCGAGAATGTAACTTATCAAGTTGAGAAGTTTACCGGTATGCCGATCGCGCGTTTCCGTGTGTACATTGAAGGCGTTCGCGTGATCGATTAAGGAGGAGAAACAAATTGACCGTTAACCAGATCGATGTCAAGTTGATGCGCTCCCTCTTCCTGGCCGGCGCGCAGAGACTTGAAGATAATAAAGAACTAATCAATATGCTTAATGTGTTCCCTGTTCCTGACGGAGACACGGGAACCAACATGTCTATGACTTTGCAGTCCGCGGTAAACGAGATCAGAAAGCTTGATCAGAATGCCGACATGAGCGCACTCTGCAAAGCGATCTCATCGGGATCGCTGCGCGGCGCGCGCGGAAACTCCGGAGTGATTCTTTCCCAGCTTCTCCGCGGATTCACAAGAATAATTCGTGACGAGAAGGAACCTCTTACAGCTCCTATGATCGCCGCAGCATTCGGACGCGCGTCCGAGACAGCTGACAAAGCGGTTATGAAGCCAAAAGAAGGAACGATTCTGACCGTGGCGCGGGCCATGGCAGACCGGAGTGTTGAGCTTGTCAGTCAAAAAGAAGATGCCGAAGAACAGGACATCACATCTGAACCTGACTTGGTTGCACTTCTCGCCGATGTCGTCGAAGTAGGCGTCGAGACGCTTAAGAAAACACCCGATATGCTGCCTGTCCTCAAGGAGGCCGGCGTTGTTGATTCGGGAGGTCAGGGTCTGATGGAATTTATGATCGGAGTTCTTGACAGGCTTCGCGCCGGAACAGACCAGACAGAAGAGGAACAGGGTCCTGCGATCACGGCTCAGGAGGTCAAAGATACCGAAACACTCATCAAAAAAGAACGGACAAGAGCACCGATCTCAACTGATGACATCAAGTTTGGTTATTGCACGGAGTTCCTGATTCTGACAACGCTTAAGTCGACAGACGATGCCGAGCAGGTTCTGAAGGGTTATCTGTCAACGATCGGTGATTCGATCGTCTGTGTCGGTGACGACGGCATCATCAAGATCCATGTCCATACAAATGACCCCGGTCTTGCGATTCAGAAAGCTCTGACATACGGTCAGCTTTCGAACCTTAAAATCGATAATATGCGCCTTGAGCACGAGAACACACTTGTCACTCTCGAGGAGCTTGCACAGGCTGAGTCCGAAACTGAAACTGAAGCCGTGACCGAAGAAATTACTGAAGTGACCGGTTATGAAGCTCCGGAACCGGCATCATGGTCAGCGCCGGAGCCGACATGGGCCGTCGAAGATCCCGACGAAGCAGCTGCCGGATTCATTGCAGTAGCGGCCGGAGACGGCATGGCTAAACTGTTCACTGAACTCGGAGTCGATTATGTGATCAAGGGCGGCCAGACGATGAATCCGAGCACTGAGGATATCCTCAAAGCGATCGAATCAGTCAAAGGTGATCCGGTCTATGTATTTCCGAACAATAAGAATATTATTCTCTCGGCTAACCAGGCCTGCCAGCTGACAGAAGACAGGACTGTGATCGTTGTTCCGACAAAGACGATGCCGCAGGGTATCTCGGCAATGATCGCCTATGATCCGTCACTGTCAGGAGATGAGAACAAGGATGCGATGGCAGATGCCGCAGCCCATACAAAAACCTGTGAAGTCACATTTGCGGTCAGAACGACTAAGATCCAGGGTCATAAAATTAAAAAAGGTGACATCATGGGACTCGATGACAACGGTATCAAGGCGTCAGGAAAGAATGTGGCTGAAGTGGTCATGAAACTGCTTGATCATGTTATCGACGATGAATCCAGTGTTGTCAGCTTATTCTCCGGACAGGATGTTGGAGTTGAAGCGGCTCAGGAACTCGTTGAGCTGATTTCGAAACAATATCCGACTGTTGACATCGATCTCTACGAAGGTGGGCAGCCTGTCTATTATTACATCCTGGCTGTCGACTGAAAGGATAATCATTTGAACAGGGCAAATCAACAACCGGCTGATCTTAACTCCGATCTGACGATATTGAAAGGAATCGGAGAGAAGACAGCCGGCCTTTTTCGTCAGTGCGGTATTGAAACGGTCGGCGATCTGCTGACTTCTTTCCCGCGGTCTTATGACCGTTACGAGGATCCGGTCACGATCGCTGAACTGTCCCCCGGTGAAACCGCAGCGGTCGCCGGAACGATCAAGGGTCCGGTCAGAATGGGACGCAACCGTAAGCTGGCAGTTACATCGACGATGCTCGCCGATCTGACCGGAACAGTCAATGTTGTCTGGTTCAGGATCCCCTATATAAGCAAAACGATCAGAAGCGGACAGGCGGTGATCCTGCGCGGGTCATGTCAGAATACCAGGCGCGGGCTGACGCTGTCTCAGCCCGAAATCTTCACGGATCCGTCCAAATACAGCTTAAAGCTTCACAGCATGCAGCCGGTATACAGAAGGACCGGAGGCCTGTCAAATCAGGCATTTATCAAAGCGGTTCGCGAAGCGCTGCCGCTGTTTGATCAGATCGTGGATCCGATCGATCCGGAGCTGCTTAAACGCTATCAGCTGATGCCGCTGTCAAATGCGTTGAAGATCCTCCATTTTCCCGAAGAGGACGAAGCCTATATCGAAGCCAGAAACCGTCTCTGTTTTGATGAGTTTCTTGAGTTTATCCTTAAACTCAGATTATTCCGTTCAGATTCGGCAGAAAGAAAAGACGCGCCGGTCATCAGATCCGGTAAACGTGTTGATAAACTGATCGGTTCGCTGCCATATCAGTTGACAAGCGGGCAGCGTCATGCGCTTGATGACATTTCAGCTGACCTCGCCTCAGGAACAGCGATGTCCAGACTGATCCAGGGTGATGTTGGATGCGGCAAGACGATCGTCGCGCTGTTGGCTTTACTGTCAGCTGTGGACTCAGGCTGTCAGGGTGCTTTGATGGCTCCGACTCAGGTTCTTGCTCTTCAGCATTATGAAACGATCCGCAGCTTGTTCGATCGCTATCATATCGATTGCGATGTCGATTTACTGACCGGAGATACCAAAGCATCCACGCGGAACGAGATATACCGGAAAATGGCGGACGGTACTCCCCAGATTTTCATAGGAACGCAGACGTTGATCCAGCAAAAAGCCTCATTTGCCAACATCGGTCTGGTCGTGACCGACGAACAGCATCGTTTCGGCGTCAGACAGCGCCTTCGCTTCGCGGAAAAAGGCAGCGGTCAATACGCGCCCCATATTCTGGTCATGAGCGCGACACCGATACCGCGTACCCTCGGTATGATCATGTACGGTGATCTTTCGATCTCGCTGATCAATGAGCTGCCGCAGGGAAGACTGCCGATCAAGAATGCGGTTATGAACACGCAGGATCGAAACCGCGTCATCAGATTTATTGAAAAGCAAATCGCAAACGGACATCAGGTGTACTGCATCTGTCCGCTGGTCGAAGAGAGTGAATCACTTGACGCCGAGGCTGTGACGACCTATGTCGAGACATTAAAAGATTCATTTGAACATCCAGTGTCGGTCGGTATGCTTCACGGCAGGATGGCGGGAAGTGATAAAGAGAAGATCCTCAGCGATTTTTCAGACGGAAAGCTTGATATCCTTGTCTCGACGACTGTCGTCGAAGTCGGTATCAATGTCCCAAACGCGACCGTCATGATGATTGAAAATGCTGATCGCTTCGGCCTCGCGCAGCTGCATCAGCTGCGGGGACGGATCGGACGAGGTTCCGACCAGTCTTACTGTATTTTCCTGACCTCAAAGACTGATCCGAAAGTTGTTGATCGTCTCAACGTGATCGGACACTGCAACGACGGTTTTAAGATTGCGGAAGAAGATATGAAAATGCGCGGTCCCGGCGACCTCTTCGGCATGCGGCAGAGCGGCTTTATGGATTTTACGATCGGTGATATTTTCCAGGATCATGCTGTTCTTGAAAAGGCCTCCGACGCTGCCGACAGAATCCTCATGGAGAGTCCGGATCTGTCAGCTGAAAAATACAGGTTGTTGAAAAAGAAGATCGACAGCAGCAATGACGGGCTTCTTACAATGACAGAAAGGACACTGTAAATGAGAGTTATTGCCGGAAAGGCGCGAAGGCTTTCGCTGATCACCCCGAAAGGACAGGGAACAAGGCCTACGACCGATATCATCAAGGAAACTTTGTTCAATATGATCCAGAATGATCTTGACGATATTCGGTTTTTAGACCTGTTTGCAGGATCCGGCGGTATCGGGATCGAAGCTTTGAGCCGCGGCGCCCGCGAGTGTGTCTTTGTTGATTCCGACCGTGAAGCTGTCAGATGTATCTATGCAAATCTTGAACACACAAAACTGATCAGCCAGGCAAAAGTATTGGGATATGACTATAAAAAAGCTCTGCGCCGTTTGCGGGGAAGCGGGCAATTTGATATGATTTTCATGGATCCGCCATACTCGGAGCATCTCGAATCTGAGGCGCTGGATCTGATTTCCGACTATGAACTTCTTAAAAACGATGGCACAGTTATTATCGAAATGACAAAGGAAGGCCAAATCAACGCGCTGCCTGAGGGTTTTATCATTAAGCGTGAAAAGATCTATAAATCGAACAAGCATATTTTCATCGGAAAGGAGACCGTCTCATGATTACCGCGATCTATCCCGGCAGTTTTGACCCGGTGACTTACGGGCATATCGACATCGCTGAACGCGCTCTTCGCATAGCGGACAGAGTGATCATTGGTGTCTTGAACAATAGTGAGAAAACACCGTTGTTTTCCACGGAAGAACGTGTTAAAATGTTACAGGATACTGTGGGTAAGAAGTATCCGGATATCAAGATAGAGTCTTTTTCCGGGCTGACAGTCGATTTTGCGAAAGAGATGGGAGCTAATCTGATTATTCGCGGTCTGCGCGCCGTCACTGATTATGAGTATGAGCTTCAGATGGCGCAGATCAACTACAAACTCTATCCGGAACTTGAAACAACATTTTTGATGTCCAATATAAAGTATTCGTTTTTGAGCTCCAGCATTGTAAAGGAAGTCGCGAAATACGGTGGGGATATTTCACATTTCGTTCCTTCCGTTGTGGAGCAAAAACTACGGGAGAAACTGTGATAAGGGAAAGGAGCCTCCGACAATGAACAGCCGTATTGAACAGATTATCGAAGAGATCGAAGAGTACATCGATAATTGCAAACTTCAGCCTCTCTCGACAACGAAGATCATCGTCAACAAAGAGCATATGAATGAGCTCTTGAACGAACTGAGACTGAAAGTTCCGGATGAGATCGAACGCTATAAAAAGATCATAGCGAACCGCGACGCGATTCTTGATGATGCTCAGCAGAAAGCAGACAAGCTGATCGAAGAGACAAAGATTCGTTCCAATGAACTTGTCAGCGAGCACGAGATCATGCAGCAGGCCTATGCACAGGCAGACAGCGTGCTGACACGCGCGACTGAACAGGCACAGCAGATTCTCGACAACGCAACGACCGATGCCAATGATATCCGTATCGGAGCTCTTGAATATACTGATGATCTGTTGGCCGACGCCGAGATGACACTTCATGAAGCTCTCGAGAGTTATACATCTCAGCAGGACCGCTTCATCGATACGATCCGCGCGAACTTTGAGAGAGTCCATCAGAATCGTGCCGATTTGACGATTCCGAGCCGTACACCGGAGCCGGCACCGGCACCCGCAGCTGCCCAGCCGAGTCTGATGCAGACAGTTGGCGAGGAGCCTGAGGCGAAACCGGCCGAGTAATTATGATACTATAGTCAGATAACAAAGCCGCTTTTACACGAAATCTGTGTAGCGGCTTTGTTTGACATCGGGGAGTGAAATGTTTAGGAGGAGTTACAAATCATTCATCGGGATGATGCTTGCAGTGTTTCTGTGTGCATTGATGCTGATTCCTTCCGCTGCGCGCGGCGAGGAGACAGTCGATGTGCAGCCGAAAACACTGCGTTCTTTTATTCAAAGCCTTGATTTTTCCAAGGAAAAGGATATTTTA
>CACYEU010000234.1 GCA_902773445.1 uncultured Lachnospiraceae bacterium
ATGAGAAACTTCCGAGATATGCCTGTTCCGAGCCGCCGGAGGCAGTGATCTCCAGCCTTGATGAGCGTGTCAGCCGGGTCTCTCCGCCGTTGAAGGCGAAATCCCCGGAGAAAGCCCAATTGGCATATCCTTCCAGCACAGCTTTGGCATTGTCAAGGATCGAGAGACTTCCTGTTCCGGAAGCGCTGCCGCCGGTGAAGAGCGCTACCGGAATATTGGCAGTTTCAGCGATGAACATTTCTGTCCGGGTCACTTCGGAATGAGCCCCGTTTTCGGCAAATCCTCCGCCCAGTGCATAATCGGTCGTTCCCATCACGTTGACAGCTGTATACTCTGAGGAGGTTCGGCTGCCGCTCCCAAAGGCGTGTCCGCCGCCGAAGACTTCATAGTAGACGAGTCCCGTTTCGGTGACAGTGACAGATGTTTCGGCAGTGCTTACAGATGCTCCGTTTTCGGCGAAGCTTCCGCCGAAAACGAATCCAGCCGCACCGGCGATCGTAAACGATGTTTTTTCAAGACTGTGCTCTCCTTCAGAGGCGCAGTTCCCGCCGTAAATACTGGCATCCGGCATTTGTATCCCTTCCCCAAGGGTGAAGGGAACGCCATTGGCGCAGATCCGTAAACTTCCGGTGACCAGTACACGCTCGGCACCCTCCGCCGGGAGGAACTGCAGGCTGCTGATCCCGCGGTCTGCAGGGATGGAGATGTCGGTTTCCGGAGCGCCGGGAGCCAGATATACAATAACCTCACCCGCGTTTTCCGGAATCGCGTCGAGTGCTCCGGCAATCGATCCGTGATCTGCCGCATTGACAGTGAATTCAGCCGAGACGCTCATGATCCTGCTCAGGAAGAACAGCATCAGCAAGCATAAAGAAACGGCATGCGGTCGCCATCCGCTGAACGATTGTTGTTCTACGGACTTGTTTGTGACAGTTGAATCGATTGGGTCTTTCTTTTTCATTTTTAAATAACTGTTACTTTTCCTTTTCAAGCATCAGTTCAAGGATCTTCCTGTCGGTCGAGACCATACCTTCCGAGGCCATTCGTCCGATGCTCCTGATCGTAGCCTCGATGTCTTCCTTGATCAGTCCCTCACCGGAATGGAAACTCTTCTGCAGCATTGCCATCTCATGGGCAGTGATCGCGGTATCGACAGCGGATGCGATCTTGCTGGCGCAGGAGGGCTTGGCGCCGTCACAGATCATGCCGGAGATCGTCCCCAGTGTGTTGGTGATGGTGTCGCAGATCTGTTCGTAAGAACCACCGGCCATCCATGTGATCGCTGCGCCGGCTCCGGTCGCTGCGCTGACGGCTCCGCAAAAAGCGGAAAGACGGCCGTAGGCGGCTTTGATATGGATCGCGATAAGGTTGCTGATGAGCAGTGCGCGGATGAGGTCTTCTTCATCTTTCCCGAATTCTTCCGCATAACGGACCACCGGCATGGTGACGGTGATCCCCTGATTGCCGGAACCGGAATTGATCACCACCGGCATTTCACAGCCGCTCATGCGGGCGTCCGAGCCGGCTGCCGCGGAAGCCACTGCTCTTGCGCGGACATTGTCCCCGCGTTTGAGAATGACCTTCCCGACGGATGCTCCCCATTCGCTGTGCAGTCCTTCCTCGGAGATCTGGGTGTTATACTGGATCTGTCTGCAGATCAGGTCTTTCAGCCCGGCCTGTTTCGGATCGACATTTTCGGCGTATTCAATAATGCCGCGCACAGTCATTTCCCGGCTGAGCGCTTCAATATCAGCCTGACTGCCGGATACCGCGGTTTCGGTTTTCTGATGTTCAAAAGGGACTTCTTTGCCGTCACGTTCTACACGGCAGATGTTGGTGTGGGTGTGTTTCAGTTCCGCTTCGGCGGTGTGTCCGTCGGCTTCTCCGCGGATGATGACCTGCAGGTTGTCTTCCTCATTTTCCAGCAGGATCGTTTCACAGATCCCCTTTTCCAGGAGTGCTTTGGCGTGTTCGATCTGTTCGGGAGTGATCTCAGTGAGCAGTTCCAGCTGTTTGGCGGGATTTCCGCCGACCGCGCCGAGGATCGCCGAGGCTGCGATCCCTTTCATTCCTCCGCTGTTCGGAACGCCGGCGCCCTGGGCGTTTTTGATGAGGTTCCCGGAACAAAATGCCCGGATCCTCTCCGGTTCTTTCCCGAGCGCTTTCCGCATAACGGCACTGCAGTAAGCAATGCAGATCGGCTCGGTACAGCCCAGCGCGGTCAGCAATTCGTTTTTCAGGATCTTTGTATAGTTTGCGTAACAGTCACTTGCCTTTTCCATTCGTTCTCCATCACAGTTCCGCTGTTTTGTAAGTACACTGTTTAATTATTGCGCTCCGCCTGTAATCGGAATTTCCGGGCTGCCGTTCAAAAAAG
>CACYEU010000235.1 GCA_902773445.1 uncultured Lachnospiraceae bacterium
GCATCGTCCGAGTCGCGGACACAGTAGTGTCCTTCGGCAACCAGCATTTCACGCAGACGCATTGTCGGATCGACATCAAGATGTCTCTCTCTTCCGTTAATAATACAGGTAATCATGACAGACCTCCTTTCTTCGCTTTCGCAAGAAACTCCGCCACAGTTACACCGAGCAGATACCTCTTGTATTTTTCACCGCCGAAAATATCTGTCGGGAATTCAGCTCCGTCACAGTTCATGACCATGTCGACCAGAGCGTCCTCTGAAATATCGTGATCGTCTTTGATCGCTTTCATCAGATCGGTCAGATAGTAAATACCGCCGTTCTTGACTGCGGCCGCCATCACGACCTCATCCAGGCTCTTTGCCGCAAATGCGGCTGTCAGCCGCGCATGTGACTGTGCGGTGTTCGCATAGCGCTTTGAAAAGACACATCCGGGAGCTTTAACCAGAACGATCTCTTTGATCAGTTCGCCCGCATACGGTGAAGCGCCGCCTTTACCGCAGGAGGATCCGCCGATATAGTCAAGCACCGTGCACTCATGCTCTCCTTCGTCACCGACGAGCACAAGTTTTGCGCCGGTCGCGATCAATGTCGGGATCACATAGGAGTCGGTTCTCATGATCGCGATATTGCCGGCGATCGTTGCCATGTTTCTCTTTGTCCGTGAAGCCATGTACAGACACGCTTCCTTAAACCAGTCCGGGATCAGATCACACTCGACTGCATCTTGAAAAGTCGTAAGCGCGCCGATACGGATCACATCTCCGTCGTCGTGAATACCGGTCAGCTCCGGGATCTTGCGGATCGACACAAGTGTCTCTGCCTCGACCAGCGAGTCGAGCCGGTTGATCTCGGTGCCTCCCGCGAGGAATACGCCGCCCGCTTGTTTCGCCTTGAGCGCCTCCTCAATGGTTGCTGCCACCACAAGTTGCCCTGCCATGATATATCCCTCCTTTTTCAAAAATCTTGAACAAGTTCAAGCATTGTCAACGATTTGATCGGTTTATCGATCAGATCTCCCATTAAACTGTCATTGATACCTCTTAGTTTATTAATAATCTCCTTTGAGACTGAGATTGCGTATAACTGTCTGTACGGCGCTTCAAGCGCGTACCGGATCGTATGTTTTGTCACCGCATCGGTCTGAATCCTGTCAAGTCTCGGTGCAAAACCGTTGACAGCGAGTGTCCGCAGCTCGTAAATGCACCGGATCAGATCTTTGTCAGCGACCCCTTTTTCAAGTGCCCTTATTGTCGTATACAGGAGCTTCAGCATCTCCCATTCATCATTGTTCTCGCGCGTGAAAAACTGCGCGATCTCAAGGCAGTAAAATCCGTAATATGCTCCCGCGACATCCATTCTGAGCGACTCAAAATAATTCTCAGGCTTCGCCGCGTACATCGTATACGAGCTGGCTCCCTCGTGAAGTTCGAACTGTCCGTATACAAACGGTCCGACCGCTGACAGTGAACTCTTCGGTCTCTTCGCTCCTCTTGCAAATGCGCTGATCCTTCCGCGTTCACGCGTCAGGATCTCGACGCGGTTGTCGTATTCGCCGATCGTACGGGCTGAAAGCACCATTCCGGTCACTGTGATCCGATCTGACGCCATCAGTCCTGTTCACCCTTCCGGTAACCGTAATCCTTCAGCAGGTAATCGCTCTGACGCCATTTCTTGCTGACTTTGACCCAGAGTTTCAGGTACACCTGAGTTTCAAGCATCTTTTCGATCTCAAAGCGCGCGTTCTTTCCAATCTCACGGATCATAGCGCCTCCCGCGCCGATCAGGATCTTTTTGTGTGACTCACGGTCACAGATGATCGTCGCCTGAATATCGGCAAGCCCCCGTCTGTATTTCATCTGATCGATCACGACTGCCAGCCCGTAAGGGACTTCCTCTCCGAGCAGATGAAGGGCTTTCTCCCTGATGATCTCAGCTGCGACCTGCCGCTCAGTCTGGTCAGTCACCGTCTCCTCGTCATAATAAGCGGGACCCTTCGGCAAATGGTCGAAAATCACTTTGATCAGTTCATCGAGGTTCTTTCCGGTCTTGGCTGAAACCGGCACGATATCCGCAAAATCCGCCATCTTCCGGTACATGTCGATCGCTTCGAAGACATCCTTTGTCGCGAGCGAATCAACTTTGTTGAGCACAAGGATCAGCGGACAGGCCGAATCCTTGATCCGGTCGATCAGATTGCCGATGTACCGGTGCTTCTTTCTGATGTCAACGACCAGAAGCATCATATCGATTCCGGTCAGAGAACTCTCCACTTCTCTCTGCATATATTCGTCGAGTTTGTCAGCCGGCTTGTTGACGCCCGGTGTATCGACAAAGACCGCCTGCCCGGCATCGGTATGCAGAACACCCCTGATCGCGTCTCTGGTCGTCTGCGGCTTCTTCGATGTGATTGCGATCTTCTGTCCGACCAGCGCATTCAGCAGCGTTGACTTGCCGGCGTTCGGAAGACCGACGATCGTGACAAACCCTGATTTGAAATTGTCATTTGTCCCCTGTATCATTCCGTATCTACATCAATGCTTTCGTCTTATCAAACAGATCTCCGTCGTCTTTGATCCTGGCTGAAGATCCGATCACACAGGCGTGATCCTGCGCAAGTATATCTTCGATCAGATCCGCCAGCTGACGGATGTCTTCCGTATCGGTCGCAAGGATCTCACGGCGCTCTCGTTTGAGATCGTCCTCGGTGACCCCTGCCTGCAACAATGAATATGAGCGCGCTCCCTTTGCGTGCGGCGAAAGCGGCTGATCGATCGCGTTGATCGCTCCGATAATATACTGCCTTAATGCCCTGTCGCTCAATTCAAGTTCTCTGACGACCTGCGGAAGCTTTTCAAAAATATCCCACGTTCTCTTCAGATGCGGATCGCGGTATGAGACAAAATACGCATTGCCTGTTTTTGAAAAATCGGTCATACAACCGTATGCACCGCCGGTCTCTCGGATATTGTGCCAGAGATACTCCCATCTCAGCCAGTTGCTCAGCACGCAGAGCGTTCCGGTGTATCGATAGCCGTCTTTGATAAAATTGCCGCTGCGGGCCAGAAACTGCACCTGACCCGGCGTCGAAAAAGCTTCATTGCCCTCCGGCGGTATCAGCCAGCTGTCATCGACCGGTCTCGTCTGGTCTTCACTCTTCGTCTCCGGAAGCGCATGCGCTAGTTCTTCACACATGTCGCGGACTCCTCGCAGGCCTTCGCGCTCAGCCGTGTAACTGACTGCCATATGGTCTGCCGAAAAGATCCGTTCGCACAGCGAGATCATTTTGTCGATCAATGCTTCTGCGTCAGTCTCATAGTCCGCGAGCAGTTTTGTGACTGATTCGAAAAATGCGATCCCGCCGGTTCTGTCTCTGAAACCGCACTGTGCCGACTGATAGGCCATTGAACGGACGGACGCAGCGTTGTGTCCCGCCATCATGATCATCATCTGCAGTGATGTCGCGATCTCGGCGAGTATCTCGCGGAGACGTTTTCTGTCATTCAGTTTTGTGCGTGTCAGCATCTCTCTTACCAATTCAAAGCCCATGCCGAGCTGTCCGTAGAACGCCTTGAATGAAACGGCGGCCATGGGCCTGATCAGTCCTGTCTTTGCGTCCGGAATTGACGCACGCACCGTCAGCTGATTCGCGAGCCCGCCGATCACCCGGTTGACCTCATAGCCGAACTCATCGTACGTATAATTCTCGGTATCCATCATGCCGAGCGCTTTGACAAGGATCGAAGCAGCTGCCAGCTCGTCAGCTTCAAGATAACTGATATCGAAAAACAGATCGACATATCCGATCCCTTTTGTCGGCTCCTCGTGGAAAGTAAACGGTATTTCAGCCTCAACGGGTTCAGCCGTGATCGGCTCGATCTCATCGCTGACATCCTCCAGGGCAAGCACCGGTATCGTTTCCAGCTGTTCGGGAGTATCAACACTTTCCTGGTAAGCAGTCAGTTTTCTGTTCGACTCAAGGATCGCGCTCAATTCTTCGGCGCTCATCGCATTTTTCCGTCTTGCCAGAGTCTCACGGAGAGCATTCTCCTCGCGTTCAGCCAGCCCGGGTTCTCCTTTCAGCATCAGACAGGAACCGTGCGTATTGTCGATCAGCCACCGTCTGATCAGATCCTCGTAGTACGGTGTGCCGATTCTTGCTTTCAGTTTCTCAAAGACAGGCATTGCGTCGGCATGCATGAACGGCTCCTGTTCGTCATACAGCCAGCTGTCCAGCAGTGCCAGACCCCGGATCAGTCCTTTCGGATATCGTCCGGTATCACCTTCGACATAGGAGAATTCCATCATGTTGATACCGGCTTCAAGCGCTTTAGGATCGATCCCTTCATCAGCGATTTTCTTCAGTGTCTTATCAATGATCTGCTCAAACCGCTCTCTGTCGTCTTCGTTGGCGCGCTTCGCAGTGACTGTAAAGACCGGCTGAAAGATTCCGGCATCATAGCCGCCGCTGACGTCCTGTCCGATACCGGCTTCGATCAGTGCTTTCTTGAGAGGCGCGCCGTTGGATGAAACCAATGCATAGTCAAGTACCTGAAATGCCCGGACCGTCTCCGGATCAAGTGCTGTCGACACAACTTTATTCCAGGAGAAATATGCCTGCTCCTTCGGATCGGACTCCTCGGAAACCGAATA
>CACYEU010000236.1 GCA_902773445.1 uncultured Lachnospiraceae bacterium
GAAAGTGGAAGCCATGAACGCGTCCGGCCAGAAGACCGCGATCAAGACCTGGTCCCGCCGTTCCACCATTTTCCCGTCATTTGTCGGCCTGACTTTCGCAGTTCATGACGGAACCACGGACCGTCGGACGGATGCCCATGTGACGCTTGCGTCCTGCATTACCATAGTTGATCAGGCTGTGGTCACCGTTGCCTACGACACCGATGGTCGCGCGGCAGCCGATGGGAACAAGTCTCATTTCGCCTGAGGGAAGACGCAGTGTAGCGTACTTGCCTTCCTTAGCCATGACCTGTGCGGCCACGCCGGCTGAGCGGACGATCTGACCGCCTCTTCCCGGATACATCTCAATGTTGTGAACCTGTGTGCCGTTCGGGATCATCGAAAGCGGCAGGCAGTTGCCAACATGGATCTCGGCGTCAGGACCGTTCATGACTTTCATGCCGTCCTTCAGGCCTTCGGGTGCCAGAATATAGCTCTTCTCTCCGTCTGCATAGCAGATCAGCGCGATATTCGCGGCGCGGTTCGGATCGTACTCGATACCGATAACTGTTGCTTCGATGCCGTCTTTTCTTCTCTCACCGCCGCCCTTGTGACGGACAGTGATCTTACCCTGATTGTTGCGTCCGGATTCTTTCTTTCTTACCGCAAGCAGCGATTTCTCCGGTGTCTTCTTGGTGATCTCGGAAAAATCGGAGCCGCTCATCTGCCTTCTTGAAGGTGTGTACGGACGATATGTTTTAATACCCATGATGTGCTAACTCCTTTCTTTACAGCCCTGTGAAGATCTCGATGTCGGCTGACTCTTCGGTCAGTGTGACGATCGCTTTCTTCGTGCGGGCCGTCTTTCCGCGGATCAGCCCTCTTCTCTTCGGTTTGCCGACTACGTTCATCGTGTTGACTTTCTTCACCTTGACGCCGTCGAACATCTTCTCGACAGCTTCCTTGACCTGTGTCTTCGTCACTTGCGGATGAACGAGAAACGTATATTTCTTGTCTGCCATGTCACTCATACTCTTCTCAGTGACAACCGGCTTGATGATCACATCATAATATTGAATATCAGCCATTATGCATATACCTCCTCGATCTTCTTGACAGCCGCCTTGGACGCAACCACCGTATCATATTTCAAAATGTCATAGACGTTGATCGTATTCGGTGAAGCGCATTTGACGTCCTTGATGTTGCGTGCGGAAATCCTTGCCTTGTCATTGCCTTCTTCGAGAACGAGCAGAGCCTTATCGACTTTCAGGTTCTTGAACATATCGGCGATCGGCTTTGTCTTAAACTCTTCAGCCTTGATCTCATCGACAACAACAAACTTCTTTTCCTGAACCCGGGAAGTCAGCGCGCTCTTTAACGCGGCTCTCTTCTCCTTGCGGTTTAAGCGCATTGAATAATCGCGCGGTACCGGTGCGAAAACGACTCCGCCGCCTGTCCACTGAGGTGAACGGATCGATCCCTGTCTGGCGTGACCTGTTCCCTTCTGTCTCCAGGGCTTGCGTCCGCCGCCGGAAACTTCGGAACGGGTCTTGGCCTTCTGCGTTCCCTGGCGCTTGTTGGCCAGCTGTGCGACGACTGCCATGTGTACGAGATGCTCGTTGACATCAACGCCGAACACATCGTCTTTTAAGGTGACTGTGCCGACCTTCTCGCCTTCCATATTGTAAACAGATATACGACTCATCTGTTATCCTCCTTTCTTAACAATCTGTCTCTTACGCGTTCTTGACGGCATCCCTGACCGTGACAAGACTCTTCTTCGGTCCGGGAACCGCGCCCTTAACGAGAAGCAGATTGTTCTCGACATCCACGCGGACTACTTCCAGATTCTGAACAGTGACCTGCTCGCCGCCCATCTGTCCGGGCATTCCCTTTCCCTTAAATACCTTGCTGGGATCGGAAGCGGATCCGTTTGATCCGGCGTGGCGGTGGAACTTGGAACCATGGGTCATCGGTCCTCTGTGCTGATTGTGACGTTTGATCGCGCCCTGGAATCCTTTTCCTTTGGAAACAGCCGTCACATCGATTTTGTCGCCGGCTTCAAAGATATCAACTTTGATTTCCTGTGCCGGTGCATAGTCGGCTGCATTATCCACTCTAAACTCGCGAAGGACTTTCATGCCTTCGACTCCGGCCTTGTCAAAGTGGCCTTTCTGGGCCTTGTTGACACCGTGGCGGTGAGCAACTGTCTTGTGGCCGGCCTTGTCTCTGACGACGACCTTTTCTTTCTGGCTCTTGTATCCGACCTGGATCGCATCATAGCCATCGGTCTCGACGGTCTTGACCTGCGTGACAACACAGGGGCCCGCCTGAAGGACCGTAACAGGGGTAAGGGCTCCGTCTTCGTTGAAGATCTGAGTCATACCCACTTTCGTCGCAAGTATTGCTTTCTTCATAATGTAACTCCTCCTTACTACAGCGGAATACCCGAACGGGCATTCATCCTAGTGACTCGCGCCGGTTGACGGCGCATCAGGACCGATCACTTCCTATTCTTATTGACCATCCTGATATTGACGCTGACGCCGGCCGGCATCATCAGATCCGTGAGTGCGTCCACGGTCTTCTGGGTCGGTGTCAGAATGTCGATCAATCTCTTGTGCGTTCTCTGCTCAAACTGCTCACGGGAATCCTTATACTTGTGAACCGCACGCAGAATCGTCACGACTTCTTTCTTAGTAGGAAGCGGTACCGGTCCGCTGATCTCCGCGCCGGTCTTCCTGACCGTCTCGATGATCTTGGCCGCCACCTGATCCAGAAGCTCGTGATCGTACGCCTTCAATGTGATTCTCATTACTTGACCTGTCATAAAAATAGTCGCCTCCTTTTCGTACTTTTCTTATCAGTACGACAAGCGGTGACTGTACACTCATCCGTGTGTGTCATTAATCAGACATCTTGCACGTTGTTTCCATCCTCTCCTGATGGACATGTGTTACAGTGACTTGTCGCCAGATTCTAACTTGACATTCGCTCCCTGCAAATTACCTGCCTCACAAGGACAGCAACCTCGCAGATCACTGCTATCAATGTCACAGCAAGAGATAGTATACTCCCATATTCTACCGAATGCAAGCATTTTTTCGCGGTTTGTGACGTTTTTTTCAGCGCCCTGCATGATGTGGTATTCGAGCTGCATATAAGAAGGCATGCCAGACGGTAGGAGTAATGCCTGACATGCCTTCCGTTGTTTTGCTCCCGCAGACTGCTGAGAGCATTAACGGCCTTATTTATTGATCATTTTCCTGCTTCTTTTCCTGCTGTTTGAGCTGCTGCAGTTTCTGACAGCTCTCCGCATAGGGGCAGCCGATACATTTATTGCCTTTTCTTTTCTCCCTGACAATATAACGGATCGCAAAGAAAACAACCAAAAAGATGATAATGATTGAAATTGCGGTTGCTGCGTTCATACAGATCTCCTGACTTTCAAAGCCGGTTATGCAGCCTTAGCCGCTCCGGTCTGATGGAGTGAGTACTGCTCATCAAAGTGTGCCCTGACTCTCCGGGCGATCATGAAGATCACAAACGCGATGACAAGCACAGCGATCAGTCCCGGCAGGAAACCTTTCGCGAAATGTCCCTCTGTGAACAGCGTACCGAACTGGTTGACAAGGAATGCGATCGTATATCCTGTCGCAAGCTGAAGTCCGATCGCGCTCCACAGCCAGCCCTTGCTTCGCATCTCGGAGTTCATTGCGCCGATCGCAGCGAAGCACGGCGGTGTGTACAGATTAAAGAACAGATATGCGAGCGCTGTGACAGTTGTCAGTCCCATCGTCGCCGCGACCGTATTGGCGCCGCCTGTCATGGCAAGTTCTTCTGTGTCAATAAATTTCGTCAGAGCAAAGACGACCGCCAGAGTACCGACGACATTTTCCTTAGCGATGAATCCAGTGATCGCCGCGGCAGCCAGCTGCCATACTCCGAATCCGAGCGGGATCAGCAGAAATGCAAACGGAGTCGCGATCGTCGCAAGGATCGAAGTGCTTTCTGCGCCTTCTTCGACGACCTGGAAATGCCAGTTGTATGTCTGCATAAGCTGAACAACAAGATTGCAGACAAGGATGATCGTCGCAGCTTTGATAATGTAGGCCTTTGCACGCTCAAGCATCGAGAAGAATGCGCGCTTGAGACTCGGGATCTTCCATTTCGGGAACTCAATAATGAAGAATGACTTTCTGTATTTGTAACCTGTAACAGCCTTGATCAGAAGCGCACCGAGGAAAATCAGCGCAAGGCCGAGGAAGTAGCTTAAGAAACTGACCCAGCTGGCACCTGCAAAGAAGGCTCCCGCGAACAATGCGATGACTGGGATCTTGGCGCCGCAAGGAATAAATGTCGTCAGCATCGATGTTGCTCTTCTCTCACGCTCATCGCGGATCGTACGGCATGCCATGACCGCTGGGATACCGCATCCGGTTCCGATAACGATCGGGATGACCGATTTTCCGGAAAGACCGACGCGCTTGAACAGCGGATCAAGCACGGCTGATACACGCGCCATATAACCGCAGTCCTCAAGCAGCGCGATCAGGAAGTACATGACCATAACAAGCGGCAGAAATCCGACGACCGCTCCGACACCGCCGACAATGCCGTCTGCAATGATCGTTGAAAGGACAGGCGGTGCACTTGCCAGCTTATCCGCAACAAAGCCCTGGAACGTCTCGATCCAACCGACAAGCCAGTCCGCGATAAACGGTCCCAGCTTTGCCTGTGAAATCATAAAGACAAGATACATCACACCGGCAAACACAAGAATACCGGCGATCGGATTGGTCAAAACCGCATCGAGTTTATCAGCGCCCGTCGTCTCACTCGAAAGCTGCGCGCGCTTTTCGACGTCTTTGACGATTCCGTTAACGAATGCAAAGCGCTTGCGGTCCTCCGCATCGACTGCATTCTTGTCATGAAGGTCGATATCTGACTGCACGTACCGCGGTTTCTGACCTTTGCCGTACAGCGCCACTGCCTTGTCAACGACTTCGGCGAGATCAGCATGGCCGCTCGCCGTTGAGATCGTCTTGACGACCGGGCATCCGAGCTTCTCAGACAACGCCTTCTCATCGATCACGGTTCCTTCCTTTTCGTTGATATCACTTTTATTAAGCGCGACAACAACAGGAATGCCCAGTTCGAGCAGCTGTGTTGTAAAGAACAGGCTGCGGCTCAGATTCGTCGCGTCAACGATATTGATGATCGCGTCCGGATGCTCATCACGGACATGCTCATTTGTAATGCTCTCTTCCGGTGTGTACGGTGACATCGAATAAGCACCGGGAAGATCGACTGCGATGACTTCCTGCCCTTTGGCAAATTCTTCTTTTAACTGATAGGTCTTACTGCCGACGGTGACACCGCCCCAGTTGCCTACTTTCTCATTTCGTCCCGTCAGCGCATTGTACATGGTCGTCTTGCCGCTGTTGGGATTACCGGCGAATGCTATTCTCATAACTTCTCCTACCTCTCTCCTTTAACCAGTTACTACAATGTGAAAATGCGCAGAGCGTTAGCCCTGGCTAACTATATGTTAGCACAGACTAACTACTTGCGCAAGTGTTTTTTCTTGATCGATCAAAACGGATTCTGTTTATGAAGGGCGGGATCTCTTCGCGTCGTAGATCGTCAATGCCGACGCAGCGATCAGAAGGACAATACCGATAATTGTATTCCAGAGAACTCTCTCGTGGAGGATCAGCACCGCGAGGATCGGCGCAATCACCGGCTTGATAAAAAATGTCATCGAACCGGTCGTCGCGTCTGATGCTTTGATTCCGATAAAATAGAACAGATAGCCGACGCCTGTAACAAAGACGCCGCAATATAAGACGATCAGCAGGTTTTCTGTGATGCCGGCAACGACCGGCCGGTTCATCGCGCACAGAATGATCAAAAGGATCAGTGACCCGAAGAAGAAACTGATGCTGGTCTGCGTAAAGACGCCGATCCTTCCGACTGTTCTCTTCCCCATGACTGTATAGGCTCCGAATGTTGTCGCCGCAATGAGCATCATCGTGATGCCGAACGGACTGTTGCCTTCCTGGACATCCCACGGCCTGATCATGAAGATGATCGCGATCAGCCCGAGGAAAAATGCGATCCATTTGAAACCGGTCATCTTTTCCTGTGTAAAGAAATGGGCGATCAGCATCGTAAAAAGCGGATTTGTACACATCAGACCGGCAGCCGTCGCCGCATTGCTGTTCTCGACTCCGAACTGGAAGCAGCTCATGCTCAGTGCCACACCGACCGCACCGACAAGAAACAGCCAGGCAAGATCCTTTACAGAGAATGCTTCACGCAGGGACAACGGTCTGCTGACATCGGTCTTCTGTTCCATGCCTGCATTCATTCGCACTCTTGTCTCCCGGACAGCAAACGGCGCCAGAACGATCGCGGCGATCAGAAAACGAAGGAACGTCATCTGGATCGGATCAAGTTTTGAGCCCGCGATCTTTAGAGCGGTCTCCATGGTCCCGAAACAGAATCCGGAAACCAGTATTCCAATGATTGTCTTTTTGATGGATCTTTCGCTGTTCAATCTGTCTCTCCAAAAGAAATATGGTACCAGAGCAGGAAAATATAGATTGCCCAAACCTTCTTGTAACAGTCTTTTTTACCGCTCTTATAATCATTCAAAAGCTTTATGATCTTCTTCTGATCAAAGAACTGCGCGGCTGTCTCCGATTCAAACGCCTCTGTAATGGCCCGGTCAAGCTGTTCTTCATGCATCCACTCGCGCAGCGGCACCGGGAATCCGAGCTTTTTCTTTTTATAAGCCTCATTGGGGATAGCTTCACGTGCCGCGGCCCGAAGCGCGATCTTGGTCGTCCGATTGTTGACCTTTAACGCTGTCGTCAGCTTCCGCGCCGCCTCAAAGACCGCATGATCCAGATACGGCGTCCTCGCTTCAAGACCGAACATCATCGAGTTTCGGTCGACTGCAAACAGAAAATCGTTTACGAGCCAGAAATAAAAATCAATGACCTGACGCTGAACCATCGTTGAATCATTTGCATGGTCATTGAAATACGCTGCGGTGACCTCCTGCGGAATGATCTGATTTCTGTCTTTCACAAGGCCTAGGGCTTCGCGGTCGCGGAAGACCCGACCCAGTCCGATATACTGATCGCGAAGTCTCCGTCCCCTCCGGTAAATAAAATTCAATCCCCGCGCCTCGGGAAACAGTCCCGCAACAGCTGAAGCCGCGCGCCGGAGCGGATACGGGATCTTCATATAGCGGGCTCCGCTTACTTCCTCCTGATAGGAGTTGTACCCGCCGAACAATTCATCGGCGCCCTCTCCGCTCATGACGACTTTAACATCTTCGGCAGCGATCTGAGCAACGAAATACAAAGCGATCGCAGCAGGATCGGCAAGAGGCTCGTCCATGTGATAAATGATATCAGGCAGCGCCCTTAAGTATTCATCCTGATCGATCAGTCTCGACCGGTTTGTGATTCCAAGTGCGCCGGCCAGTTCTTTCGCGTACGAGATTTCATCATAGCGCGGATCATCATAGCCGACCGTATATGTCTTGTCGGGCCGCGCAAGCGAAACAAGATACGACGAATCGATCCCGCTTGACAGAAATGATCCGACTTCGACATCGGCAACCTGATGCATCCGCACCGATTCTTCCATCGCTCGTCCGATCATTCGGGCAGCTTCCTCAAGTGTCATGTCTGTCTCGTCGAATGTGAGCGTATGATACTGTTCGATGCGGACATCCGGTCTGTCCTTGCC
>CACYEU010000237.1 GCA_902773445.1 uncultured Lachnospiraceae bacterium
AGTTCCGGATTTGAGCCTTCTGCCTCGTAGGTGGAGATCAGAATGAAATCCATGTTGGCCAGAACTCCGAAGCAGCGGCCGCCGCCAAGCTCTGATTCCAGCTGGTTTCCGAGATAAGTCGCACCATCATTGAGAAATTTTGCTGCCATACCGCTCGGAAGCCGGTATTCAAGATTAACATATTGACCGACAAGCGCATTAAGCTTTTCAAGTTTCGGCATACCCTCAATATGAAGATCGTTGATCTCATCGATCAGCTGTTGTTTGAACGCCTCAAACTGACCGTCATCGCTGAGTTCGTCATAGCGTTTCCAGTAATCCAGCTGGGGCAGCATCTGCTTCATGTAAGCGCGCGCCTGCTCCTCGGAGAATTCTTCGCTGACCATATGACCGACACAGACATCGATCAGGTCATCCATATTGCTGTATGTATAGTTTCCGTCGGCATAGCACCATTTACAGTAATCTTCGTTGTAGCTTCCGTCCGGCTCTTTGCTGATGATTCCGTCGTCATTCAGCGGCATTCCGCAGCACTGGCATCGAAGCTGCCGCGGGCTCCCGAGGAGCGTGTTGATCGATACATCATATTCTTTCGAAAGCAACTTTAATGTTTCTGTATTCGGTTGTGTCTCGCCGGTCTCCCACCGGCTGACCGCCTGTCTTGTCACCATCACACGCGCAGCCAGCTCATCCTGTGTCAGTTGCCTCTCTTCGCGAAGATTCTTCAGTATATCCTTAATTTCCATAGAATACGTTCTCCTCTCTATCCTGATGACAACTCTATTATGACCCTTCTGTCGTATTCAGACAAGCAACTGTCTGTTGCGTTACTACATATATGGCTTTTCATTTCGTTGGCTGAATGTATTTTTATAGGTATTTCTCCCATGAAGATATGCTATACTGACTCTATCAGGAGGTGGATGCTTATGCTTAATAAATTCTGTAAAAAACCGCTTTATGACATAACAAGAACAATGGCCAATGTTGCGATGGGCGTCGAGAAGGCTGAGACGGTCATCCGGAATGCGAAACTGGTCAATGTATGCACCGCTGAGATCCAGGAAGGGATCGATGTCGCGATTGCCGAAGGCCGGATCGCGCTTGTCGGCGATGCCTCGCACTGTATCGGCGATGACACAAAAATCATCGATGCGGCGGGACAGTATATCGCGCCGGGATTCATGGATGCACATATCCATGTCGAGTCAGCGATGATCACCGTGAGCGAGTACGCGCGTGCGGTCGTTCCGCACGGCACGACCGGCATTTTTATGGATCCACATGAGATCTGTAACGTCTGTGGCCCGGAAGGCGTCAAAGCGATGATCGAAGACGGCCGGCGGGTTCCGCTGAAGGCCATGTCAAATGTTCCTTCGTGTGTACCGGCTGTTGCCGGATTTGAAGATACCGGGTCACATATCGGCCCGGAGGAAGTCCGCGAGATGATGACCTGGGACGGTATCATGGGCCTCGGAGAAATGATGAGTTTCCCGAATGTCCTCGGTGCGGAGCCCAACATCCACGGAGAACTCGCGGAGACCCTCAAGGCAGATCAGGTGATCACAGGCCACTACTCAGTACCTGAAACCGGACCCGGCCTCAATGCCTATATCGCGTCCGGTGTCAGATGCTGTCATGAATCGACGCGTGCCGAAGACGTGCTTGAGCGAATGCGCCACGGTATGTACGCGCTGATGCGCTACGGCAGCGCATGGCACGATATGCCTGTCATCATCCGCGCGATCCTTGACAATGATATCGAAGACCGCTTTGCCTGTCTGATCTCAGATGACACACACCCTGACACACTCGTCAGCGACGGCCATCTCGATCACATCATCCGATGCGCTGTCAATGAAGGTCTGGATCCGATCAAGGCGATCCAGTATGTCACGATCAATCCGGCGACCTGCTTCCGCATGGATCATGAGATGGGCAGTATCACGCCGGGTAAATGCGCTGACATCGTCTTTTTCGATGACCTGAATGACATCCGCGTCACCCGCACGATCATTGACGGCGATATCGTCGCTGAAAACGGTGAGATGACAGTTGAAATCGGTCAATCTGATTTCCCGGATTCAGTCTACAACACGATGCACGTCGGTTATGAAATCACACCTGACAGTTTCAAAATCGCGGCTCCTGACGGAAAAGACAGCGTGAAGACCCGTATCATGGAGATCATCCCGAACCACGTGGGCAACTATGAGCGGATCATTGATCTGCCGGTAAAAGACGGGTTTGTCGAAGCGGATGCCGGTCAGGACATCATGAAAATGGCCGTGTTTGAGCGCCACCATGAGACAGGTACAAAGGGACTCGGATTCCTTAAAGGATTCGGTTTTAAGAAAGGCGCTATGGCCCAGACGGTTTCACACGATGCGCACAATCTGCTCGTCGCCGGAACAAATGATGAAGACATGGCGCTCGCAGCTAAAACGCTGGTCGACTGCGGAGGCGGCATGTGTGCCGTGGCCGACGGAGAAGTTCTGGCGCTTGTCCCGCTGCCGATTGCCGGTCTGATGAATGATCAGCCGGCAGAGGAAGTAGCCGGAATGATCAATAAACTTGACGCCGCCTGGAAAGAAATGGGCTGTGTCATCAACTCGCCGTACATGACTATGGCGCTGATGGCGCTGGCTTGTCTGCCCGAGATCAGGCTCACGAACCGCGGGCTTGTCGACTGCCGTACATTCCAATTTATCGATCTCTTTGCTGAGTAAAGCGGCCTGCCGATACAATCATAAGCTTATAAAAGAGGCTTCTGAGAAACTCAGAAGCCTTTTTGATCGTCATTTTTTCAATTGAAAGAGTCCGTGTCTGTTGCAGTACGCGTACATTCTTTCGATGCCGTCGATCCTGAAACGCGCTTCGGGACTGCCTTCGGGATACAGCTTGACAAACTGTGCTCCGTGATCTGAAACCGCTGCAAGAAACGAGATGTAGTGTTCTTTCGTCATCGGGTGATCGACGGTAACATAGTACTCATCTTCTGCGATCACTACACTGATCAGATGATCCGGATCTGCTGTTTCCGCTTCAATCGGAGGCAGCGTGATACCGCAGCAGCTGATCACAGCTTCCCCTGTCGCCTGAATCACATTTCCGCAGACCGGACAGACATAAAACTTGCTCTTTGCAATATTGAATGACCGGTTCCGATTGCTGATATCCTCTCCCGAAAGCAGCTCGATCACCGAAATGTCCAACGCCTTTGCCAGCGGCTCGATCAGGCTGATATCAGGGAATCCCTGACCGGTCTCCCACTTGCTGACAGTTTTACTGCTGACATAGATCTTGTCTGCCAGCTCTGCCTGTGACAGTTTTTTATCCTCTCTGAGCCTCCGGATCACGGCTCCTGTTAC
The DNA here is from genome assembly GCA_902773445.1 of uncultured Lachnospiraceae bacterium. Classification (GTDB taxonomy): domain Bacteria; phylum Bacillota; class Clostridia; order Lachnospirales; family Lachnospiraceae; genus RUG842. The sequence continues at coordinate 3,372 of CACYEU010000237.1, forward strand.
ATATCGGTCCATCTCGTTTGCC
>CACYEU010000238.1 GCA_902773445.1 uncultured Lachnospiraceae bacterium
CGTGCTGCTTGCAGCTCAGAAGATCATGCAGAAGCAGGGTGACATGGTTGTTACAGGCGTCTGTGATGTTGTTCAGGATGTCTTCGAAGTGACTGGATTCTCAGATATTTTAACGATCGAGTAAACAATCACAACCAGAGATAAGAATCACTCATTGAGAGGGAAAAGATATGGAAGAAGTCAGAGGTGAAGTCTTAGACAAGACGATCATTCTCCATCTCTCGGGGCATATCGACTCGAACAATGCGGGACAGGCTTGGGATGAGATCAGAGAGATCCTTGCAGGCCAGCATGGTCATGCAGTTGAAATCGATGCGTCGAAGCTTGACTATATTTCAAGCGCCGGATTGCGTGTGTTGCTGCGCGTCCGGAAAGACCATCCGGAACTTAAGATCACCGGTGTCAGTTCGGAAGTCTATGAGATACTGGACATGACCGGATTCACTCAGATGATCACAGTCGAAAAAGCCTATCGTGTTGTTTCGATCGAGGGATGTGAGGAAATCGGACGGGGAGCCAACGGTACGATCTACCGGATCGATCAGGACAATGTTGTCAAAGTCTACAACAACGCGGATGCTCTTGCTGAGATCCAGCATGAACGCGAAGTTGCGCGGACTGCACTTGTACTCGGAATACCGACGGCGATCTCCTACGATGTCGTCCGTGTCGGCGACAGTTACGGATCAGTGTTTGAATTGCTGAATGCCAGGTCTTTCTCGAAGATCCTCGCGAATGAACCGGACAAATTCGACTGGTGCGTTAAAGAGTATGTGGATCTGCTTCGCAAGATCCACGGAACAGTCGTGCCGGACGGAGAGCTTCCGAAGATCAAGTCGACAGTCGTCTCATGGGGACGCTTCATGAGAGATTATCTGCCGGAGGATGAAAGCAAGAAGCTGATGGCATTGATCCAGGCAGTGCCGGATGACAACCATATGATCCACGGCGATTATCACACCAAGAATGTTGAGCTCAACGGTGACGAGGTGTTGTTGATCGATATGGATACACTGGCTGTCGGACATCCGATTTTTGAACTGGCATCAATGTTCAATGCCTTCATCGGTTTCTATGAGACAAATCCTGAGAGGATCAAAGAGTTTCAGGGATTTGACTATGAGACATCAAACAGATTCTGGAAGAGTGTTCTTGCGGCCTATATCGGTACCGATGATCAGGAGCGTCTGCAGGCTGTTGAGGACAAAGCCAGAGTCATCGGTTACACACGTCTGATCCGGCGTTCGATCCGCAGACACGGACTTGAACAGGAGAAGACAAAAGCAGAGATCGAATGGTGGACCGCCAAACTGATCGATCTGCTTCACAGAGTCGATTCGCTGCTGTTCCTGCCTGAGGAGATCGTCCTTGATGCCGACACAAACAATCTCCAGGCCGCGATCGAATTCATCGACAAGCATCTGGCAGAGGCAGGCTGTTCGATGAAGGCACAGATGCAGCTTGATGTCTCGGCCGAAGAGATCTTTGTCAACATAGCAAATTATGCTTATGCTCCGGGCAAAGGAAAAGTCAGGATCAAAATGACCGTCGAAGGTGAACCTCCGGTTGCGAAGCTGACGATGATCGACTGCGGAAGGCAGTACAATCCTCTTGAGAAAGAGGATCCGGATGTCTCTCTGTCCGCCGAAGAACGTCAGATTGGCGGTCTGGGCATTTACATGGTCAAACAATCGGTCGATGATAGGACGTATGAATACAGGGACGGTCAGAATATCCTGACGATGATCAAGAGCATTCAATGATTTATCTGGATGACAACGCGCGGATCGATCTGCACCTGCATACAACGGTTTCTGACGGGACAGATACACCTGAGGAGATCGCCCGGCTTGTAAAAAAAGCCGGGATCGATCTGTTCTCGGTCACGGATCATGATGCACTCAAGGGCTGCAAGGTGATTGCCGGTCTTCCTGATTTGGATGCAGCTTTTATAACAGGCGTTGAGTTTTCATGCAAAGACGAAGAGGGTAAATACCATATCCTCGGCTACGGATATGATCCGGATGCAAAGCCGATCAACGATCTGATCAGCAAAGGTCACGGTTTCCGGATGAAAAAGACGAAAGAGCGCCTTGAATTCATCAAAGACAGATTTGGTTTCGAGTTCGCGAAACAGGAGATCAAAGAGCTGCTTGAACTGGATAATCCCGGCAAGCCTCATATCGCTAATCTGATGATCAAACACGGTTATGCGAACGACAAAAAAGAGGCGATCAGAAAATACATCGATCAAAAGCGGTTCAAAAGCGAATACGTCCGGCCTGATGAAGCGATCAGGGCGATTCTTGAAAGCGGCGGTATACCGGTTCTCGCGCATCCGTTTTACGGGAACGGCGGAGATCTGATCATCGGTGAGGAGATGAGAGAGCGGCTGGTCCGGCTGATCGGTTTCGGTATAAAAGGAGTCGAAGCTTACTATTCCGGATTTACCGACAAACTGATCAGTCAGATGCTGGCCTTTGCAGAAGAGTATGAACTCTATGTGACTGCCGGAAGCGATTACCACGGTCACAACAAAATCATAGAACTCGGAGACAATAATCTAGACAGAGTCGGCGACGGACCGGCCGGTCTGAAGCGGTTTTTAAATGACGTCAGAACGATAAAGGCATGACAATGGTAAAATTTGTGCCCTACAGAAAAAAATTCAAACTGACCTACGAATCGATCGGAAGTTACTGCGAAGAAGTCCGCAATACACTTAAGAACTTCAGATTCGAGCGTCAGAATATGATCCGCGTACTGGTTTCCGTGGAGGAAGCACTGCTTCGCATGCGCGATCACTTCGGCGAGGACAAGATTGTCGAAGGGAGAATTGAACGGCGCCGGATGTCGAACAGACTGGTGATCGGCGTTGATCTGCAGGGTGAGCCGTACAATCCGCTGAGCGAAGAGGAGACTGAGATCGCCGACCTTTGCGGTCCGCTCCTGACCGCCGCCGGAATGAGTCCGCAGTATTCATATGACGGTTACTGTAATTCGCTTCGTGTGATCTTGGTACTTCCGGGCATCAACCCGGTGCTCAAGATTGCACTGGCTGTTCTGACCGGTGTGCTGCTTGGGTATGCCGGCAACCGGTTGGTGACCGGAGAACTGCTTCAAGATGTGTCCGTGACTGTTATGGAGCCGTTTTACAAGCTCTGGTACCGCATCCTGAATGTCATGTCCGGTCCTGTCATTTTCCTTTCGGTCATCACGACGATCCTGAACAGCGAGAAGATTGTTGAGAGGGGCGGGCGCAGCCGTCTGATCATTGCGCGTTATTTTATTTTCAGTTTCCTGTGCACAGGGCTTGCGATGGCAGTGGCCAGAATCGTCTATCCGCTTGCGGAGACCGGTGAGGTGATTGATGCACAGAGGACCTCAGGACTGCTCGATCTGATCTTCAGCATTGTACCGTCTGATTTCTTCTCACCGTTCCTCGAATCCAACACACCACAGCTGTTGTTCCTCGCATTTGTGCTCGGAAGTTCACTGACTGTTCTGGGGAGCCAGACCCGCAACCTGACACGTGTGATTCGTCAGGCCAACACACTCGGCCTGAGACTGACTGAGATTATCAGCCGGCAGGTTCCTTATGTCGTGTGTCTGCTGATCGCATTTGAGATCATGCAGCACAGAACAGCCCTGTTGGGAGGCATCTGGAAATGCATCCTCCTGTCGCTGGGCATTTCGTTCATCTGTATCGCAATCAGCATCCTTGTCACTTGCTGCAAAAAGAAACTATCGCCTTTCTTATTTCTCAAAAAAACTACCAAACCGTTCATAAAGACATTGAGAGCAGGATCACTTGATGCTGCATATGCAGATACCGAGAAATGCTGTACAAAGGATCTCGGTATGCATCCGTCGTTCATCAATGTCAGTCTGCCGAACGGTTTGGTACTTTATATGCCGATCAATGCGATCGGAACGATTTTCTTTATGACATTTGCCGCGATGAAATTCGGCGTCACGGCTTCGCCGGTCTGGTACACGCTTGCGATCATTCTCTCGGTCGTACTGTTCGTTGCGACACCGCCGGTCCCGGGAGCCAATCTGCTTGCCTATATCGCGTTATTCGGACAGCTCGGGATCCATGAGACTGCGCTGGTCGATGCAATGATCTTTGATATTATCTTCGGAATCTTTGCCAATGCAGGAAACCAGATGATGCTTCAGGCCGAACTGATTCTGCAGTCCGATAAAATGGGACTGCTCAACACCGAAAGCCTGCTCAAAGACAGAATCAGTTCTTGATGATCGTCAGCGTTCCGATCAACGGAACCGGTTTCATCTCGCGCTTGCAGGCTCCGATCAGCCCCATCAGCCAGCAGATGAAAATGAAAATTGCCCACAGCCATCCGAGGAACGGAATAATACCGATCAGACCGAACAGCCAGATCACCAGAGACTGATTGACATGGAAACGGACAAATTCGTCATTCTTGTCGCGCGCCAGAGCGGCTACGAGAAGACCGATCCACGTGATATACGCGATGATCGCAAAGACCTGTGAATTGCTCTCGGCTGCCGGCTGTCCCTGATAGGTCGGAGATGTCTGGACCGGCGTGGAGGGAGTCCTGGCATATGAATTTAAATCCGGAGCCGGGCTTCCGCATTTCGGGCAGAATTTGGCACCGTCTTTGATCTCAGTTCCGCAGTTCGTGCAAAAACTCATAACTACACCCCTTTCAATCAAAATCCATTAAATCAATCTGATTAGAATTATCATATCATATTCTGCTGTTAAGGTGAAATAAATCGGAAAAAATATCGTATTCATGGTATACTTTAAGCATATCAGTTTAGCAGAAGAACAGTGCATGATATGAGAGGAATCAACTATGAACACGAGAAGACTGACAAAGAAGGAAATGTGGATTTTTGCGATCGGGCAGCTCGGCTGGTCGATCCTCGGAGGCATCATCAACACATGGCTTGTGACCTTCTATTTGCCGACAACAGAGTCGGTCAAGGCCGGCGCTAAATTTTATGTGCCGACAGGCCTTGTCGTCGGCGGAATTCTGACAGTTCTGGGGCTGATCACGTTTATCTGCCGTATTTTTGACGCAGTGACTGATCCGCTGATCGCGTCACTGTCTGACAGAAGCAAGAATCCGAAAGGCCGCCGGCTTCCGTTTATGAGGATCGCAGCGATCCCGTTCGCGGTGATCACAGTCCTGATCTTCTGTGCTCCGGTCGGGCATATCAGCAAGATCAATATCATCTGGGTCCTGGTCTTCCTGATCCTGTTCTATCTGTTCATGACGATGTACTGTACTCCTTACAATGCTTTGATTTCAGAGTTCGGCAAGACACAGGACGACCGCATGTACATCTCGACCGCGATCTCTCTGACATTCTTCTTCGGAACCCTGATCGCCTATCTGCCGTTCGTGTTCGCCGGACCGCTGCAGAAGATGGTCGGCTATTCCTGGAGCTACCGGATCTGGTTCATTATTCTGGCTGTGATCGCGCTGTTCTGCATGCTGGTGCCGGTCCGCAAGCTGAATGAGAAAGATTTTGTCGATTCGACGCCTTCGGAGTCGAATACGATCCGATCCCTGGCCGCAACATTTAAAAACCGCAATTTCAGACGCTTTGCGTTCTCCGATATCGCATACTGGATCGGTCTGACTTTATTCCAGACCGGACTGCCGTTCTTTGTCAAAGTCTCGATGCAGCTCGATGAATTCTATACGACGGTTTTCCTCGGCGCGATGACTGTTCTTTCGGCCTGTTTCTATCCGATCGTCAGATTCCTCGTTGCCACGTTCGGCAAAAAGAAACTGGTCATCACCGGCTTCCTCGGTCTTGCGCTTGCCTATGTTGTCACCGCACTGATCGGCATTCTGCCGTTCGGAGGAATCGTACCGGGTGTTCTGATCGTTGTGATCGCAGCATTTCCGATGGCGCTGCTGGGTATTATCCCGCAGTCGATCGTTGCCGATGTTGCTGAGGAAGACGCGATCAATACCGGCGAGCAGCGCGAGGGTATGTTCTTTGCCGCACGGACATTTGCAATGAAGTTCGGACAGTCGATCGCAATGCTTGTCTTCACGTCTCTGGCCGTTCTCGGAACAACTCAGAACATCAAAAGCAATGATCTGACGGCATCGCCGATCGGTCTCAGAATCGTCGCGATCGTCGCGGTGATCTTCTGTGTGCTCGGCGCCGTGATCCTTTCTGCCTACGACGAAAAGAAAGTGATGGCGACGATCGAGAAATCAAAGGAGGAACCTGCCGGAGCAGCACCGGCAGAGTCTGACTGAACAGCAGAAGAGGAGCCAACATGATACCGATCTATGTTCAATATCGTGTCGACGGCGTCAAGAGAAAGTCAAAGCTCAGATCAAATGATGATTACGATATCCATCTCACACGTGAAAACGAGCGTGTCAAGATCGTACTGTGCGCAAAGCGGACACTGACGCTGAAACATGCGACATTCAGGAGACCTTGTACATACAGAAAAGGGGATCAGCTGTTTCTGAACGGATATCAGTCGTGGACCGAGACCCGTGAATTCGAATTAAACGAAAAGGTTCACGATATGAATCTGATCCCGCATCTGATCAAAAACCGCTATCATTTCAAGATGTACGGTGAGGCTTGGTTCTGGAATTATAAGAGACATGAACCGCACAGTTTCACTTATGCTTATATACGGCGTAAGAACCGGACCGAACTGATCGGTTCGCTTAACGATCACAATGCGTTTACGATCATCCGCTATAAACGGCGCGAAGGCGAAGTCGTTTTGTTCAGCGATGTCGATGGTAAGACTCTGAAGGCAGGCGAGACAATGACGCTGTTTGATTTTGTGCGTTTCACAGGTGATACGCATGAAGTCCTGCGGCGTTATTTTGATTTGTTCGGCAAATGCACAGCGCCTGCAGTCCGCGGCTATACTTCATGGTATCTCGACTATCAGGATATTAGTGAAGCGAAGATCATGAAGGCGCTTGAAGGCACGGGACCTGAAGAATTCGATGTCTTCCAGATCGATGACGGATATGAGACTTTTGTCGGCGACTGGCTCGACGTTGATCCGGATAAATTCCCGAACGGAATTGAACCGGTCGTCAGGGCAGTTCATGAAAAGGGGCTGAAGGCAGGGATCTGGCTGGCGCCGTTTGTCTGCGAGATCAAGAGCAGGCTGTACAGAGATCACAACGACTGGGTCTTCTCGAAAGCCAATGAACCGGTCTACGCGGGATGCAACTGGAGCGGTGACGTAGCACTTGACATCCGGAAGAGAGAAGTCCGCGATTATATCCGCAAGTGCCTGGAACACTATATGGCATTGGGATTTGATTTCTTTAAGCTGGATTTTCTCTATGCTGCCGCGATCGTTCATCAGGGAAAGCTTGAACCGTATGCGGACACCGAAGACCCGTCATGGTACGGACTGACCCGCGCGCAAATCATGCGGAAGGCGATGGAATGGCTCAGGGAAGTGCTTAAGGACAAGATGATCCTGGGCTGCGGCGTGCCTCTCGCTTCGGCATTTAACCAGGTCGACTATTGCCGGATCGGACCCGACGTTTCCCTTGAATTCGATGATGTCTGGTTCATGCGCGCGATGCACAGAGAACGGATATCGACAAAGACGACGCTTCAGAACACGATCTATCGCAGCGCGATGGACGGGAAAGTCTTCAGGTGCGATCCCGACGTCTACCTTCTGCGCGATGATCATATCGGTCTGAGCCCGGAGCAGAGAAGAGCGCTTGTTACGCTTAATCATCTCTGCGGTGCTGTGTATCTGACCAGTGATCATGTGGCCGATTATGACGCTCAGAAAAAGGAGATGCTGGGAAATGCGCAGAGGCTGGTCGGCGCGCGCATTACAGATATCACAAAGACCGGTGATATCATTACGGTTGGTTACCAGGTGGACGGAAGAAGGGAAGCAATCAGGTATGACCGATTGAAAGGAGTGCTGATCAATGGATAAGACAAGCGTGATCTTCGGTAATCGGATCGATTCAAAGATAGTCAGACAGGCCAAAAAAAGCAAAGAAAAATTCATCAAACGATTCGGAGATGACACAGAGACTGTCTATCATCTGGGACTGGAACCGATCAATCAGATCGGAAACCTCGGAATACAGAATCTTGTACAGTCCGACGAGCCGCTTGAACTGCCGGAGAACCCGCTAGTTGTCGGAAATATCCGGATGGGGTTCGGTCACTACCGGATCGCGCTCGCGATCGCGTCATGCGCAAAGGCGCTTGGCCGGACACCGCTGTGGTTTGATCTCGCATCCTTTGCTTCGACCGGATCGAAAATGATCCGCGCGCAGAACGATCTCTATTCGATGGGATCGAGACTCTCACAGAAATCGAAACTCTTTAATAAACTCTACTGGGATCCGCTCAACAGCGAAGGATTCAGGAAAATCACTTACAACGCGAAGGATCAGAAAAACGCCGAACTTCTTGTTCCGATGTTTGCCGATTTTCCGAAAGACATCCCGTATGTCGGTACTCATGTATGGCCGACACAGGGAGCCGTCCATGCGGGGCTGACGCATGTTGTCAACGCGATTCCTGACAACTGGCCGATGGGGCTGCACCTGGCAGAAGGTTCGGTTCATGCCGTACAGACGCCGTTTGCCTATATGGGGTATAAAAAGCTTGACGGAATGGCGAAGGAAGCGTTAAAGCCGATCCCCGACGGCGAGCTGGTCAGGACCGGACACTATGTCGATCATGAATTGGTCGACGGAGTCGAAGAGGACTGCGGTAAGAGGATCATGCGGCTTGAAAGCGGCAGACCGGTTCGGTTTTTGATGACTGTCGGAGGCGCGGGAGCCGGCGCCGATCTTTATCTTTCGATGACAAAACATCTGATTCCATACATCAAAAAAGGCAGGGCAAGCCTGATGATCAACTTCGGCGATCATACGGCGATCTGGGATCTGTTCAGGAAAAAGATACCGGGGATAGAGAAGCATGCAAGGACATTTATCAATGATTACCGGGGTCTTACCGAATGGGCTGCCGGCGATGAGTCAAAGGACGGAATCACTATTCTTGCCCATGAGGATATCTTTGAGGCGGTCTATTCGACTAATCTGCTGATGCGTGAAGCCGATGTGCTGGTGACAAAACCGAGCGAACTGACATTCTATCCGGTGCCTAAACTGATGATGCGTCATATCGGAGGACATGAAGTCTATGGCGCGATCTATGCAAGGGA
>CACYEU010000239.1 GCA_902773445.1 uncultured Lachnospiraceae bacterium
ATAAATGCATCCTGATTGACCGCCAGGATCTCATTCAGCACCTGCTCGACAACTGACGTATCAAAATAGTTCTGTGCCGGATCATAGTCTGTCGGAACAGCAATAACAATGAACTCAGCTTCTTTATAGGCCATTTGCGAATCGAGTGTGGCTTCAATCCTGCTCTTGCCGCCTCTTAAATACTGATCGATATCATCGTCATGGATCGTCGAGCCGCCCGCGTTGATGATGCCGACTCTTTCTTCATCAACGTCTTTGGCGCATACTCTATGCTTCTGTCCCAGCAGAAGAGCTAAAGACATACCGACATAACCCATACCGACGACTGTAATTCTGTACTGCTTCATTTCGTTATGACTCATTCCTGCTTAGCTTTAAAATCTACTACTAGGATCTCCGGTCTGTTGTTGAACCGCGGGATCTTCTCATTGCTGCCGAGCCCCCGCGAAAGGACCAGGTGTTTATCACCGTCTTTGCTGTCGAAAACGCCCCATTCCCGTCCAATGAAATGTCCCTGATCCGGCGCGTAGAATCCTCCGGCAAATGGTATGACGATCTGACCGCCGTGAGCATGACCGGAAATCACACAGTCGACATCATATGCGTCCAGCGACCCGTTGATCATCCAGCAGACAGGCATGTGGGCCATCAGGACACAGTAATCATCGGTATCCTCAAATCTCTTGACGAATTCGCTTTCCTCGTGCCGATCCGGTCTTGCTTTCGCAGTCTTTTCCGGCAGGCAGTATCCGTAAATACCTCCGAGGCGGATCAGCTGACCATTAACTGTCACCTCTATCCAGCTGCGGTCGATCACATCGGCGGCACCTGCCTCTTTATAAAGCGCTGTCAGATCAGCTCCCCAACGTTCCTCGTAACCGACTTCATGATTGCCGAATGATACATAGACCGGCGCGATCTTCGTCATCCTGCTGATCAGGCCTGTCGCGATATCCGTATTCTCATCGCCCTGATTAAGCAGATCGCCGGTGATCAGGATCAGATCCGGTTTCTCGGCGGCCACCTTCCCGGCAAGCTTCTCATTGTTCTTTCCGAACACAGAGTTGTGAAGGTCTGTCAGCTGAACGATCCGGAAATCATGATCCAGCCTATCGGAACTGATCTCATAGTGTGAAACCTGGAGCCAATGTTTCGAAATCCACAGTTCAAAGACACAGAAGATGATCAGAACAGCAAGCAACACCAGGAGGGTGTTGCGCAGGATATGACGTTTAGTTGTGCTGTTCTTGTTCTGCATTCCGGAAATATCAGATTTCTGCCTGTAGATTATTGGACAAATCGTTTAATAATACTTGTCAACATTATATCAAAGGGTTTAAATTATTTCTATGATATCTGTTATTATACCAATCTACAATGCCGAACGATACCTCGATAAATGCCTGACTTCGATCCTGGAGAATACCTACCGCAATCTTGAGGTGATTTGTGTCAATGATGGGTCTACTGACGGCAGCCCGATGATTCTCCAGAGAATCAAGGCGCAGGATCCCCGCGTCGTTGTCATCGATCAGGAAAATCTTGACCTCGAGAGGGCAAGGAACAACGGACTCGATGCCGCGACCGGCGACTATATTGCATTTATCGATGCAGATGACTTTGTGCATCCAAAATACTTCGAACTACTCTTGGAATGTATGAAAACTACGGATGCGGATATGGTTGTCTGTGGTGTCAGGAGATTCACAGAAAACGAAGAATTCTCCATTGAGCCTAAGCCTGAGCTGCGTTACAAAAAACTGACAGCTGAGCAGCTTGCCGCGTCCTGTTTCCCAAGGCGGGTGGTCTGGGGCAGGCTGATGAGAAGCCGTGATGCGCAGACTCTGCGATTTCCGCCCGAAGTCCGCTGGGCCCAGGATTCCCTGTATAATCTCCGTCTCATCGGCCGGCTTGATGATCCTGCTATATATGAGATCGACGCAGAACTCTATTATTATCTTCAGATTCCGACCTCCCGTTTTCACAGGCATGCCTATGAAAGTGCTATTGCGATTGCCGATTGGTATGTCAGACACTGGCGGGATCCACGACATATGAAAACCGGTCCATGGGCATGGGTCCTGTTGTATCATGCAATCACAACGACTTTGCGCACCCGCTATCAGGCCAGTTTACTGAAAAACCGAAAACTGGTCCGCAAATCGAACGCATTACTCAGACCGATGGTCACGGATCTTGTCCGGGACAGATATGTTAGGTTGAAATATAAGCTCGGATTTGCAGTGATAGCCCTATTCCCATGGGTTTACCGCCGATTTCGGGTGTGGAATGACCCGACATTTAAAGATTCCGAGAAAGAATTCATAAAGAATGTTGGAGAAACCAGCAAATTCCCGTGATATGATATATAATTAACATATGAAATTGCTCTTTATTATGCAAATGATCAGGGGACGCGGCGCTGAACGCGTAGCATCAATTCTGGCAGAACAACTGTCCTATATGTCCCATGACGTCTATATGATCTGCACCGGTTTTGTCCGCGGTAATGAGTATCCTTTGCCGGAAACTGTTCATCTCGATATGATCCCCGAAGCGGAAGGAAACCGTCTGCATCTGTTTTTCGTACGAATCCGCTATATCAAGGAAAAGATCGCCGAAATCAATCCAGACTGCATTATCTCCCTGGCTCATGCAAGAACGATGTTTATGATCACAACTGCGCATATCGGATCATCAATTCCGATGATCTTCTCCGAACGCCATGATCCGGTCCGCAATCCGAAGCCGAAGCCGGATCGTCTGATGCGGCTCATCTCATACCGCGCCTGCGACCGCGTGGTCTTTCAGACTGAAAACGCGAGAGACTTCTTCTCTGCTTCTATTGCGAAGAAAGGAATCATCATTTCCAATCCGATCAAAGAGAACCTTCCCGATGTGCGTAACAAGGTTCGCAAGCCTTATATCGCTACGTTCTGCAATCTGGATCCTCAAAAGAATCTGTCCCTGCTTCTGCGCTCGTTTTCAAAGCTTACCGATGAATTCCCCGATCTGCGTCTTGTCATCTACGGTGAAGGCGAGTTAAAACAAGTACTTGAGCAGGAAGCTGAAGATCTCGGCATTTCTTCCCGGACTGACTTTATGCCCCATTCGCTGGACGTCCATCGCCAAATCAGCGACTGCGCCATGTTCGTATCGTCATCCGATTATGAAGGACAGTCCAACTCGATGCTGGAAGCGATGGCGATGGGACTTCCCTGCGTTTGTACGGATTGTCCCTGCGGCGGCGCAAGAGCCGTGATCGAGCACGGCGTCAACGGTCTTCTTACCCCCGTAGGCGACGAGGACAAACTGGCAGAAGCGATGCGCTATATTCTGACGCATCCCGAAGATGCCAACCGAATGGGCCGAAAAGCAGCAGAGATCAAAGATGATCGTCAACCGGAAATCATTGCCAAAGAATGGGAACAGCTGATCCTGGATA
>CACYEU010000240.1 GCA_902773445.1 uncultured Lachnospiraceae bacterium
AAGCGGCTTGCGAAGATTCCGAAATACCATGTCAAGGTGACATACGATGATAATAAAGTGATCGAAGATGATTTTGTCCTCGGCATGGTCACGAATTCCAAGTCGGTCGGCGGCTTCAGAAGTCTGATCGGCAGCAAAGTCCTGTTCGACGACGGCAAATTCGAAGTCTCCCTGGTCAAATATCCGAAAGACCTGATCGAGCTGAGCGATCTTACGACTTCGCTCGTCGCCGGGAAGATGAGTGCGGACAATGTCTATCAGTTCCGCGCCTCAAAGATCAAATTCGAATCGGATAAAAAGATCTCGTGGACCAGAGACGGAGAATTCGGCGGATCATATAAGAAGGTCGAGGTCGAAAATCTTCACCGTGCCGTCAAAATCATGGTCAACCAGGATATTATCAAGTCGATTTCAGAGAGTCCGACCGGTCCGAGACTTCCAAATCCCAATAAAGGAGAATAGACAACAATTCTGTTCAAGAAAGAACCGCCCTGACCGGGCGGTTCTTTTCACGAAAGCCGAAAGTTATAGCATATCTGTTCATTTCTGTAACAAATCTTCTAAAAATTTCGTAAATTGTCCGATTAGTTGTTGACAACGTCTATGCGCCCGAGTATATTTTAAATATATTATTAAATAGTGTTTAAAAATATAGGAGGTACTGCTATGGCAAATATGTTTCGGACGATTTTCGGGCGCAATCTGGTCGGTGAACTGAAGAATATTGTTCAGAGGCCCTACCTGGTCGTTACAATGGAAGACATCTGGGATCTGTTTAAGGATGAATTCGATGAAGACTGCATCGTACATTTTGTAAAGACGCTTGAGTACGATGAGATCATGGCCAATATCGAGCAGCTCCCTCATTTCGAAAGCGTCATCGGTATGGGCGGCGGACAGGCAGTCGACTATGCGAAGATGGTTTCCTGGAAGAAACATCTTCCGCTTTATCAGGTTCCGACATCGATCGCGACCAATGCCGTGTTCGGACACCGCGCCGGCATCCGTTTCAACAGTATTGTTCGTTATGTCGGATTCACTGAGCCGGTCGCGGTTTATGTTGACTATGACGTGATCCAGAACGGTCCGAGAGCGCTCAACAGAAGCGGCGTCTGTGATGTGCTCTGCTATAACAATTCCGTATTTGACTGGAAGTATGCGGCCGATCAGGGCAAATGCGAAGAGAAATGGCCGTATGACCAGGATATGGTCGACGAGGTCAACGAAGTCAAACAGCATATCATCGATAATCTCGATGAGATCTATAATATGACCGAAAAGGGCATTCGCGCTCTGACATACGGTCTGTGCTGGGGCGGCTCCGCGTTCCACAACAACGGATGGAATCCGCGCCCGATCGAGGGAAGTGATCACTTCCTGTTCTACACCCTTGAGTATATGACAAAGAAAAAGTTCATCCACGGTCTGCCGGTATGCCTCGGCATTTACGTCGGTTCTGAGATGGGCGGCAATGATCCGGACGGCATCCTTGATATTATCCACAGGGCAGGCGTTGATATCCGCCCGGAGAATATGAACATTACCTGGGATGATGTGTTCGCAGCAATTAAATATGAAAAAGAATTCCTTGAGAGCCACGGATACTGGTATACAGTTGTCAACGATTTCGAGGTGACTGACGAATTCTGTCAGATGGTCAAAGATAAGATTATTGCCAAGTATGGCGAATGGGATCAATAACAGCAGGTAACCGAAAACACAGAAACACCAATTCTTATCAAACAAAAGGAGGCAGAAATGAAAACATGGGCAAAAAAGATCTTTAGTATTGCACTGATCGCTGCTATGGTTCTCACACTCATGGCATGCGGCGGCTCCGGCGGATCATCCTCCGGCGGAGGAGATGATGCAGGCGGCGAAGGCGCTAAGAAATTTGCCGGAACCACTCTGTACATGATTGCTGAGCAGCAGACTCCGACCGAGTCTCTGAAAAAGCAGCTGGGAGATTTCGAGGAATTGACCGGCATCAAGGTCGAGCTCGAAATGGCACCGTTTGACGATGTTGTTCAGAAAGAGACACTGGCATTCGAAAGCAAGTCGGGTGCGTACGACATTGTCGCGGCTCCGTATCAGTTCCTCGGCAACCTTGTCGAGAATGAGTACATCCAGCCTCTTGAGCCGTTCATGGAGGATGAGTCTCTTGCAGTGATCGAGGATTATGATTCTTCCGATATCATCGAAGGTATGTGGAAGGCTTCCGGCGAGTGGAAAGATAAGATCTACGGCGTGCCGGCTAACTCCTGTATCATGTTTATGGCTTATCGTCAGGATCTGTTTGACAATGCCGATGAGAAGGCTGCATTCAAAGAGAAGTACGGTTATGATCTGGCAGTTCCGACAGACTGGGATCAGTACAGAGACATCGCGGAATTCTTTACCCGTAAAAAGGGCGACAAGCTTGCGGGCGAGACGCTTGACAAAGATATGTACGGCGTATCGATCATGGGTAAGAGACATGACGCAGCGACCTGCGAATGGCTGAACTATGCATGGTCATTCGGCGGCGGCGTCTTTGACGACGAAGGCAATATCGCGATCAACAGCGACAAGTCTGTTGCAGCCCTTGATTACTGGGCAGATCTCGCGAAGTTTGCACCTCCCGGAGTTACCTCTGTGACATGGGATGAGCAGACGACTCAGATCCAGCAGGGTATCGCGGCAATGGCGATCGCATTCAACGACTGCGCACCGGCTTATGAAGATCCGGACGGATCTGTTGTCGCCGGCAAGATGGGCTATGCTAAGCTCCCGGTCAAGGAGAAAGACGCAGCCCACTATGGCGCATGGAGCTACTTCATTCCGACCGATTCCCAGAACCCGGAAGCAGCGTATGTCTTCCTTGAGTGGTTCAACACACCGGCAGTTCAGAAGCAGATCGCGCTCGACGGCGGATTCCCGAACCTGACATCAGTCTATGAGGATCCGGATCTTGACAGCCTTCCCTACTGGGCAGCCAGCAAGGATGTGTACGAGATCAGCACGACCCGTCCGAGGATTCCGGAGTGGAATTCGATGAACGAGGCACTGATGCTTCAGCTTTCGAACGTTCTGGCCGGAAAGGCTGAGTCGAAGCAGGCGCTCGATACTGTCGCTAAAGAATATGAGAAGCTTCTCGACGGACAGCTTCCGATCACATATCAATAGACCGAATAAACGAGGGGGAGTCTTCGGACTCCCTCTCTGCTCCTTACTACAAATCATGTTCAAGGAGAAGCAGCTATGAAACGAAGAAAAAAACTCAAAAACCATACTAATCTTGCTGTGAGATTCCATTTGCCGACATTCGTTACATTGACTGTCGTAACGCTCGTTCCGCTGCTCTATGCACTTCGGTTAAGTTTCTATGACTTCAAGCTTTCTCAGGCGGGCAGCGAGGATAAGTTTGTCGGCTTTAAAAACTATATCCAGCTGTTCCATGACGCCGACTTTTTCAATTCGGCCGCCAAGACATTTATCTTTATGTTCTTTGCCGTCATTTTTGAGGTCGTGATCGGAATTCTTCTGGCATTGGCCTTGAATTCGATCCCGAAAGTCAAGAGACTGTTCACGTCGCTGACACTGATTCCGATGATGGTCGCGCCTCTTGTCATCGGTCTGATGTTCAGCTTCTATACAAACCCGCAGTTTGGTCTGTACACATGGATCGTGGAGAAACTACACTTGCCCTTGGCGACAAATCTGACCGGCGACTCGTTCCATGCGATGGTGATTACGATCATCATGGATGTCTGGGAATGGGCCCCGTATATGGGGCTGGTCTTCCTGGCAGGTCTTCAGTCGATCGACGGCGAATACTATGAAGCCGCAAGGGTCGACGGCGCGAACAGCAGGCAGATTTTCAGAACCATTACTCTGCCGTTGATGCGGCCGGTCATGACAGTCGCGATACTGCTGAGAGCGATGGAGACCTTCAAGGAATTCGATAAACCGTATATCCTGACCGGAGGCGGACCCGGCAACGCGACCGAAGTCATTGACCTGTTCACGTACCGGCAGGCGTTTGTACAGTTTAAATTCAGCTATGCGTCTGCGATCTGTATCATCCTGTTTATCGTGCTGTTCAGCTTTGGCATGATCTATCAGAG
>CACYEU010000241.1 GCA_902773445.1 uncultured Lachnospiraceae bacterium
CGTATCGATATTCTGAAGGTTCACGCGAAAGGCGTTCATCTCGATGAGACCGTTGATTTCCACGAGATCGCGCTTGCGACAAGCGGCGCAGTCGGTTCCGACCTTGCCAATATGATCAACGAGGCCGCGATCGCGGCAGTCAAACACGGCAGAAACGCGGTATCGCAGGCAGATATGTTCGAAGCGGTCGAAGTCGTGCTGGTCGGCAAGGAGAAAAAGGACCGCGTGATGAGCAAGGAAGAGCGCAGGATCGTCTCGTACCACGAGGTCGGTCACGCGCTGGTCGCGGCGCTTCAGAAAGACGCTGAGCCGGTCCAGAAGATCACGATCGTCCCGCGTACGATGGGTGCTCTCGGCTACGTCATGCAGACGCCGGAGGAAGAAAAATTCCTCAATACCGAGAAAGAGTTAAAGGCGATGCTTGTCAATACCCTGGCAGGTCGCGCGGCCGAGGAGATCGTCTTTGATACGGTCACGACCGGCGCCTCCAACGATATCGAGAAGGCGACAAAGGTCGCGCGCTCGATGATCACACAGTACGGTATGTCGAAAGAGTTCGGTCTGATCGGCCTTGAAAAGGAAGGCAGCCGCTATCTCGACGGACGCCCGGTGAGCAACTGTTCGCCCGAGACCGAGACCGCCATCGACAAGGAGATCATGCGGATGCTCAAGGAGGCCTACGAAGAGGCCAAGCGCCTGCTTTCGGAGAACCGGCCGGTCCTCGACAAGATCGCCGCCTTCCTGATCGAGAAGGAGACGATCACCGGCAAAGAATTCATGGATATCTTCCATGCTGAGAAAGGAATCGATCCGAATGCCAAGAAAGAACCGGAGGAGCGTATCGCGATGAAGGAAGTCGAGGGATACGAACTGCCCGAGCTTAAATACCCGGATGAGAAAAAGCCGGAGGATGACAGTAATCAGGAATAAACAAAACATTGGGGCTGGCAGTTAAGCGCAGCCCCTTATTTATGAGGGACCGGAAAATGGATACAAGAACACAAAAAGAATCAGGTCAGATCCTCGCGGCGTTTATCGTCCCGCATCCGCCGCTGATCGTGCCGGCCGTCGGCCGGGGCGGGGAAGCGCAGATCGCGGAGACGACAGCGGCCTATGAAAAAGCCGCGGAACAGATCGCAGCGTTCGCGCCCGATACGATCATCATCACGAGCCCGCACGCGACGATGTACGCGGACTATTTTCACATTTCACCGGGAAAGCGCGCGCACGGATCATTTGCGAACTTTGGTGCCCGCGAGGTGGCATTTGACGAGGAATATGATACCGAGCTGCGCGACCGCCTCTGTGATGAATGTGAGGCGGCCGGCATCGATGCGGGGACGCTCGGTGAGATCGAGCCGGCGCTTGACCACGGGACACTGGTACCGCTTTACTTTATCCGCAGGGCGATGGAAAAGGCGGATGCGCCGCAGTCTGTCCGGGATTTCCGGATCCTGCGCATCGGGCTGTCGGGTCAGCCGCTGACCGAACACTATAAGCTCGGCGTCAAGATCCGCAGGGCCGTCGAAGCACTTGGGCGCCGCGCTGTCTTTGTCGCAAGCGGCGACCTCTCACATAAGCTTCAGACATACGGACCTTACGGATTCGCGCCTGAGGGACCGGAATATGATGCGCGTCTGATGGACGTCTGTTCACGCGCAGCGTTCGGTGAGCTGTTTGAATTTGACGAGACCTTCTGCGAGAAGGCAGCTGAGTGCGGTCACCGGTCGTTTGTCATCATGGCAGGAGCACTGGACGGGCGCGCGGTTGAAGCTGAAGTCTATGTACATCAGGATGTGACAGGCGTCGGGTACGGAATTGCTTCATTCATACCGGGAGACAGAGATGACTCACGGCATTTCCTCGAGCAGTATCTGCGAAAGATCGAAGAGCAGACAGCTGCGGCGCGTGAGGATGAAGATCCGTATGTCGCGCTGGCCAGACAGTCGCTCGAAAGCTATATTCTGCAGAGAAAAAAGATTTCCGTAAAAGATGCACAGATGCCGCTGACGGCGGAATTGACTGAGTCACAGGCCGGCGCATTTGTCTCGATCCACGAGTTCGGCAAACTGCGCGGCTGTATCGGAACGATCCTTCCGTGCTGCTCATGTCTTGCGGAAGAGATCATTGACAATGCCGTTTCCGCATCGACCCGCGATCCGCGCTTTTCGCCGATCACGGCCGATGAGCTGCCGTATCTTGATATCAATGTCGATGTGCTGACAACGCCCGAGCGGATCGAATCACGTGAAGAACTTGACGTTAAGCGTTACGGGGTGATCGTCACCTGCGGAGGGCGGCGCGGGCTGTTGCTGCCCGATCTTGACGGTGTCGACACGGTCGACCAGCAGATCTCGATCGCGATGCAAAAAGGCGGGATCAGATCGAACGAAAATTATGTACTTGACCGGTTTGAAGTGATCAGACACAAGTGAGGCTGACATGGCGGTTTGCAATGTATGTTTCAGACATTGTCATATCGAAGAAGGAGATCTTGGTTTCTGCGGCGCGAGGACCTGCAGAGACGGCGAGATCGTTTGCGCGAATTACGGCAGGCTGACTGCGCTGGCACTCGATCCGATCGAGAAGAAGCCGCTCGCACGATTCTGTCCGGGAAGCATGATCCTGTCAGTCGGCAGCTACGGCTGCAATCTGCGCTGCCCGTTCTGTCAGAACAGTGACATCTCGTGGTCGGACACGGCATTTTCAATGGCAAAAGGAACAGGTGTCCATACCATGAGCCCGGAAGAACTCGCGGCGATTGCGGACTCGTGCCGGAAAGACGGTAATATCGGCGTCGCATTTACCTACAATGAGCCGCTGATCGGATGGGAATACGTGCGCGATACCGCGAAACTCGTACACGGAATCGGCATGAAAAATGTCCTGGTCACGAACGGCACGGCTGAACTGGCGGTTCTGGAAGAGCTTCTTCCGTATATTGATGCGATGAATGTCGATTTCAAAGGGTTCGGCGAGGAGTATTACCGCCGGACACTCGGCGGCAGCAGGCAGCAGGTCATGGATTTTATTGAGCGCGCTGCCCGCGATTGTCATGTCGAGATCACAACGCTGATCGTCCCCGGGGAGAACGATTCCGAGGAAGAGATGCACGAGATCTCGGGCTGGATCGCGCAGATCAAAGACGGCGGCGGCAGCGTGATCGGCCGCGAAATCCCGCTTCATATCTCGCGGTTCTTCCCGCGCTTCCATATGACGGACCGGGCGGCGACCGATGTCAGATGGGTCTATCACCTTGCTGATATTGCGCGCGGAAATCTGACGCATGTGCTGACCGGAAACTGCTGATCGGGGCGCGAAGTTCACGCACAGTTGTGTTATAATGAAATGACGCGATGCGTCGGTAAAATCATAAACTGGATTCGTATTTCAATTTGACATACAGGGGGAATCATATGAAATTCACAAAAATGCACGGACTCGGCAATGACTATGTCTATGTCAATCTGTTCGAAGAGACGGTCGATGATCCGTCAGCGGTTTCGATTGCAGTCAGTGACCGCCATTTCGGAATCGGATCGGACGGAATGATCATGATCGGTCCGTCTGAATGCGCTGATTTTGAGATGATCATGTACAATGCGGACGGATCGCGCGGTGAAATGTGCGGCAACGGCATCCGCTGTGTCGGCAAATATGTCTATGACCACCGCATGACTGATAAGAAAGAGGTCAGCATCGAGACACTCGGCGGCATCAAAGTACTTGCCCTGACAACCGATGACAATGATCTGGTCACACAGGTCAGAGTCGATATGGGTGCTCCGGTGCTTGAACCTTCAGAGATCCCGGTCGATCTGAGCAGGGCGGCGGGACCGGCTGAAGGAGCGGTCAATCCTGAGGGCGCAGCGGAATCTGACGCGGTATTGCCGAATGTCGGTGTTCCGATCGAGGTAAATGGTGAGACGGTGAATGTCACCTGCGTTTCGATGGGCAATCCGCACGCTGTGCGTTTTGTCGATGACACCAAGTCACTGGATCTCGCGAAGATCGGTCCGGCCTATGAGAATCATCCGCTGTTCCCGAATCGCGTCAACACCGAATTTGCGCATGTTCTTGACCGAGAACATATCGATATGCGGGTCTGGGAGCGCGGGTCAGGTGAGACGATGGCCTGCGGGACCGGGGCCTGCGCGACAGCGGTCTCCGCGATCCTGAACGGCCTTGCGGATGACCATGTATTTATCAATCTGCTCGGCGGAACACTCGACATTTTCTGGGACCGCGCAGATACCGGGCATGTGTTTATGACCGGACCGGCCGTGACAGTATTTGACGGAGAGTGGGAGGAATAAAGATGGCAATCAGAACGATTCGTGAGATTGGGGATGATATCCTGACCAAGAAATGCAAAGTCGTCAAGGAGATGACACCGCGCCTCCAGACGCTGATCGACGATATGTTCGAGACGATGGCGGCAGCGCAGGGCGTCGGACTCGCCGCGCCTCAGGTCGGTATCCTCAAGCGTATCTGTGTGATCGACGATTATGAACATGAACAGAAATATGTCCTGATCAATCCGGAGATCACGGAGACCGAGGGAGAACAGATCGGGCAGGAAGGATGCTTAAGTGTCCCGGGCAAGGCCGGCGATGTGAAACGTCCGATGAAAGTCACAGTCGAGGCATTCGATAGAGAAATGAAAAAGTTTACTTTGACAGGAGAAGGTTTACTGGCAAGGGCTATTTGCCATGAAACTGACCATCTGGATGGTGAACTGTATGTCGATAAAACGATCGACGGCATTTACGACGTGATGCCGCCTGAGGAAGAAGAGGAAGAAGAGTAAACATTTACCGGAAAAGAGTAGGAGTCAGTTGATGCGGATCATTTTCATGGGAACGCCGGATTTTGCGACCGGCACACTGGACGCGCTGATTGAGGCAGGACACGAGATCGCTCTTGTCGTTACGCAGCCGGACAAACCAGGCAACCGCGGGAAAATGCAGCCTCCGGCCGTCAAACAGCTCGCCGAACAGCGCGGACTGCCTGTCTTTCAGCCTGTCAAAGTCCGTGAACCGGAGGCGATCCGGGTCCTGCGCGAACAGAATGCCGATATGATCGTCGTCGTTGCGTTCGGTCAGATCCTCCCGCAGGAGATCCTTGA
>CACYEU010000242.1 GCA_902773445.1 uncultured Lachnospiraceae bacterium
CGGCTTCTCGGAGATATCCTCGAAGATGATGCCGTCATAGCCGGCATATTTGAGCTCGGGGCCGAAATGTCCGCCGGAGTTCGCCGCGCCGATCGTACCGGTAAGCGGTGCCTTCGCGACCGCATTGTAACGGCCGGAGGATGTCGCCATCGTGCCGGTCAACGGACCGGTCATCATGATCAGGTTGTTGCCGGGACCGAGCGGATCGCAGGTCGGATCGCATTCGTCACAGTAGTATTTTGTACCGAGTCCGCGCGCGCCGACATATTCGTTCGCGTTCTTCTCATTTAACGGCTCTTTTGTGATCTTGCCTTCTTTCAGATTGACACGGAGAATCGTTCCAACATATCCGTTATTCATGATCACGCCTCCTCTCCGATGACATCTTTGTACTTCTCGCTCACCAGTTTACGTCTCTCGGCAACCGCGTCGACCTCTTCATAGACGATCGCTTTGCCCGGGCAGAACGTCGCGCATTTCGGCTCGCCTTCACAGAGATCGCACTTGAAGACTCTGCGAAGTGTCGGATGATAGGAGATGTTTCCGAGCGGACATGCGTTCTGGCACATCTTACAGCCGATGCACTTATCGTAATTGATCGTCATCGCGCCGTTCTCATCCTCTTTGATCGCGCCGACCGGACAGACCTTTTTGCAGGCTGCCTCATCGCACTGCAGGCACATCATCGGAATCGCGACTGCTGCCTGATCATACTCAAACACCTTGACGTTCGCCATCTTCGGATTGAACTGATCATAATGACCAAATGAGCAGACTAACTCGCAAGTCCTGCAGCCGATACATTTTTCAGGTTTAATCAGAAGCTGTTTCATAACATTCCTCGGGCAAATATGCCCAAGACTCACCTCCTTTTCGTCTTCAATCAGACAATTGTGTACATCAGCCAATAACGTGCCCAACAAAAGCGCACTTTTTTACACAAATATTGTATCTGCAGCCGGGGCGGCGCGGTACACAGCGCAAAGGATTTGATATTGAAATATGGAATATAGGACAGTATAATGAAAATGTATATGAGATGCAGATTTTCTGCGGATTTTTGCAGTTTGCATTGGCTAACTGATTGTGTGATAATTCCTTATTTCTGACCGTTATGTCTTGTTGTTATTCTGTATAGGAATATAAAGAAGGAAGGAAATCCATATGAATCTCGAACAACTGCGCTATTTTGTGACCGTCGCACAGCTGGAAAATATCTCTCGCGCAGCAGAAGTCTTTCACCTGTCGCAGTCCTCGCTTTCGAAGAATATCATGAAACTGGAATCTGAACTGGGAACGCCGCTGTTCGAGCGCAACGGAAAACGGATCACGCTCAATGCGGCCGGGACACGTTTTCTGGAGGGAAGCCTGCTGATCCTTCAGGAGGCTGACCGCACGACCGCTGATCTTCAGCTGCTGTCGGGAGAAGAAGCCCCGACGATCCGGATCGGATTTGCCGGTAGGATCAATGATCTGATCAAGTGCATCAGCCGATTCAGGATCGATCACCCGTTCATGCAATTTGATCTGGTCAGCGATATCGAATGGATCGAGCACCTGGATATCAACGATTTCGATGTGCTGATCTACCCCGATGAGCCGCGGTATACAAAGTTTTCAGGTTACAGTATCGGGGAAGAGAAGTATTTCTTCGCGGTCAGCACTGACAGCGATCTCGCAAAAAGCGCCGTTGCTTCGCCGGCGCTGATGCAGAATCAGCATTTCGTCTTTATGCGGCGCGGTATCAACCGCACCGAATATCCGTTCCGGATCTGCTCGAGTCTCGCAGTCAATATGCGCTCTCAAAGCTTCGCCGACTCGCGCGGCGCTCACAGGCGTTTCATCGCGACCGGCATGGCTGTCGGATTTGTTCCTGAGGGAGAAGCGCGCGCCTACAGTCTCGACCGTAGGATCCGCCTGCTTCCGATCCTTGACAAACGATTCGCGCGGCCGATGATGCTTTGCTTCAAGCGCGACAAGCACTTGTCTGAAAGCGCGCGGGATTTTAAAGAATTGATGCTTGAAGAATTCAGCGTTCGATCTGAATCTTTGTGACACGCCGGACCCAGTAAGCCGAATCCGATCGCTTGATGATAATGCGGCACGGAACCGCGTCTTCGTCGAGCGGTTTGCCGTTGATTCCGAATGCGAGCATGACCGGATGTTTTTTCAGATACTCCTGTCGCAGGGAAATATCATAGTCATCCTCGCCGGTGATCGTGATCTTTTTGATCTGTTTCTGTTTGATGCCGTAAGGCTTCAACAGTGTGTTGAGCCAGACGCCTGTCGCCCTGACTTCGCCGATCTTATCGCTGGTGCTCTCGGTCGTGACTGTCGCGCAGTCCATCTGTTTGAGATCGCCGATCGTGACAGACACAGGGCCGTCACCGATACCGCTGATCTCAATCTTCTGATCCGCATATCCGCTGATATCGATCTCGTCAGGTTTGCCGCAGGCGGCCAGCAGAAATACCGGTGCCAGCATACAGCATACAATTATCAGATTCTTAATAATCCTCTTCATAGTCTCCGTCTTCTTCGATCACATACATCTTGCCGGTTGCGGGATCTTTATAGACTTTACCCATTTCCTCGAGATCCTCTTTTGAGATCTCCTGGGTCTGGCCGCTTCCTTCCGATACTCCCTGTACCTTGTACGGTGTCTTGCTGACATCGACATTCCACGCGGCGATCAGCGCGATCAGCAGTCCGCATGCGAAAACCAGCATGACATCGACGATATTGGCGACGCCTTCCATCGGGGAAACATCTTCTTCAGCTCTTCGCTCGACGCGCAGTCTGCCTTTTGTTCCGTTGATCCTCATATTACTGTTCCTTTCCGGCTGCAGGCGCTTCTGCCGCCTGCGCAATTGCCGCCTGCGCCTGCGCAACCGCTGCCTGTGCCTGCGCAACTGCTGCCTTTACAGGTTCCGGCGAATTTGCCGGTACATTAACCGCCGTACCCTTTCCTGCTTTGTCCTGTACATCGAGAATGCACTCCAGGATCGTCTCGAGACCAACGGCGTATTTGTCATACCAGTTCTTGCGGATCGCTGAGATAACAAATGCGACTGC